>CAKVCF010000116.1 GCA_934725795.1 uncultured Clostridia bacterium
CATTTTTTTATTTTTTCATAGTTTAGTATATGTTTGGCAAAGAAAAAGATTACTATTTTTAATTGATTTTTTGATACATTTTGTTACCGATTGAGCCAAGCAAAATATAAACCACAACCGCGGCAATAAGAACTGGAATTGCAGATATGCCTATAAACAAAACCATATTAAAGTTTGGCATTTGTGGAAGCAACACAAAGAAAAGCACCATAGGCACAACACAAAGCAACATATCAATAAACATTGTGATAAGCAAACTTAGCCCTTGTTTTGATGCTTGAGCTTCGTTTGTCCAATTCAGTTTTGGAAAACGCAAATTCATTATAATCCCTAAGCCAGAACACATAAGCAAATAAACAATGCTAAAAGCGATAATTAAAACACTTGCCAAAACACCTGGTTTGATAAGCAAGCAAAAACCAATTTCACCAACAAGCAAGCAAGGCAAATTTAAAAGAATATTAAACAGGATTTTGCTGGTTGCAAGTTGACTGAATTTAACTGGCATACTTTTTAGGCTTAAAAACCTTGTGCCTTCCATTGAAATTGAAACTGATGTTGTTGGTGCAATGCCAATGCAAAGTGGAATCGTAAACACTTCCAACGCCACAAAAATTTGTGTTACAACTGGCTCGTAAGGTATGGTTTCAAATATGCCATACATCATAAATGAAAGCACTATTGAAAGCAACGGCCCCATAATGCCATTCATAAGGTAAGTTGGACTCATAACAAAGCCACGGGCTTCTCTGCCAAGCAATGTGCTTACAACAGATTTCTGTTTGTATGTTAAAGGTTTTTGCTTTGCTGGTTTTTTGTTTGAAGTTACAAGCAAATTTTTGTTTATTCGGCTATACCCTAACATTATTAAGCCAATGGTTGCTGCCATATATAAAACGCAAACGCCAACAAATGCCAAAAATGCCAAAATTGAATTTTTGCTCATTGCAACAAGCAAAAAGTGGACATATGGAAACACTATTTTAAACCATAAAGGTGTTTCAACTGAAAGAATTGCTGCCATTGCTTCACTATTAGCAAAATACACCACAACAACAATACCTATTG
This sequence comes from uncultured Clostridia bacterium, assembly GCA_934725795.1. Classification (GTDB taxonomy): domain Bacteria; phylum Bacillota; class Clostridia; order Christensenellales; family UBA1242; genus Onthoplasma. The sequence goes on from CAKVCF010000116.1 coordinate 1,069, forward strand.
CAAAAATCACACTTAAAATGCTACGCATAAGCATTTTGTTTTTAACTTTTGATGATATTGCATTGATTGCCCAAGCAAACACACTGCACAAAAGTTGGCTAAATGCAGGGGCTAAAAACAAAGCCAACAAAGCAAATATTACATTTGCAACTGTAATTTTACAAAAGATAAAATACACAACAAATGTTGGCAACAAAATCATTGCTGAATATATTGTTGTGATGATATATGAACTTAAAATTTTGGAAATAACAATTTCACTTTGCTTTAAAGGCAAGCTTGATAGCATTTCAAAATCTTTGGTTTTATAGAAGTAGCCTTGTGTGTCGGTTATGGTCAACATAAGCACCATAAAGGCACTAAAAACGCCACCTATCAGCAAAATATTTTTTGCAAAGCCAAAAGTGTTCATACTATCTGCCATTATGTAAAGGTTATAGCCCATACTTCCAGCAACCAACAAAAACAACAAACATATTATTAATGCGGTTGAACTGAACTTCTTCTTCCCTTTAATGTTAAATGTGCGGCTTAAAGTTTCCTTAATATAAATTTTGGTTAAATTAATCGTGTTTGTCATTTTCTAGCTCCAAGAACACATTTTCAAGGCTTTGCATACCTTTCACTTCTTCCATTTTGCCAAACACAACCAGTTTACCTTGCTTTATGATTGCAACTTGGTCGCATATTTTTTCTGCCACGTCAAGAACATGTGTAGAATAGAAAATTGTTGCCCCATTTTTAGCCATTTCTTGCATAATCAACTTCATTTCGTGGCTACTGATAGGATCAAGACCAACAAAAGGCTCGTCCAATAACAAAAGGCGTGGACTGTGTATTAATGCTGAAACAAGTGCAAGTTTTTGCTTCATACCATGGCTGTATGTAGAAATTTGATTTTGCAAAGCGTCATAAATACCAATGCGTTTTGCATAGGTTTCAATTTTTGTTTTACGCTCTTCAGCTGACAATTTAAAAATGTTTGCAATAAAATTCAAATATTCAATGCCTGTTAAATAGTCATAAAGGTCAGGATTATCTGGCAAATATGCCAAAATTCGTTTTGCTTCCAGTGGACTCTGTTTAACATCAATGCCGTCAATTTTAATTTCGCCCTGTTCAAAATTTAAAATGCCAGCAATAGCTTTTAATGTTGTGGTTTTGCCTGCCCCATTGTGCCCAATAAACGCACATATTTGCCCAGTTTGGACTGTCAAAGTTAAATTGTCTACTGCAACTTTTTCGCCATACTTTTTGGTTAAATTCTTTATTTCTAACATCTACTCACCCTTGCTTGCCTTAAAAATTGCTTCAGCAAATTTTAAATAATCATCATATTTTGCAATTGCGATGCCTTTTGATTTATCTCCTAGCAACAGCAATGTGTCGCCTTCCTTTATATTAAACTCATCACGGGCTTGTTTTGGAATAACAATTTGCCCCTTTTCACTTACTTTAACCGTCCATAAAAACCTATCTTGTTCTGTTTTCTTGCTTGCCATATTTTCTCCTTTTCCTTTACATGTTTTTATTATTGTTCAAATAATGCAACAACTATATCTAAAATATTTTACATAAACACTCTACTGCATTATTCCTAACAAAGTCAAGCAAATTGAACAAAAGTAAACTTTTTCTTACTTTTCTTACATGATTTTAACTTTGTAATTAAGAATACTTTGAAACAAACATATTAGCACAATTGAATAATTATAAATGAAAAAGTGAAATTTTTAAAAGTTTAACAAAAAGTGTTGCATTTTTTTATTTTTTCATATATACTAATAGAGTTTTGAGCACAATATGGCACCATCGCCAAGTGGTAAGGCAAAGG
>CAKVCF010000117.1 GCA_934725795.1 uncultured Clostridia bacterium
TAGGATTTTTTAATATATAAGAATTCTCTAAAGAATTTAATCTGTCTTTATACTTGTTAATGATATTTATAACACTGGCGTTGTGTTTGTTGGTGGTGGCAGCAAAATTGCAGGGCTTTATGAATATGCAAAAAACAAATTAGATTTTCCAGTTATTGTTGCTGACGAACCAGCCGATGCAGTTGTATTATGGCTTGGGAAATTGCTCAGCAGTGAGAAGGAATTTTTGAAGTTGAAAGTTTAATAAAGTTGTTAAACTATTATGTTAAAAATTTTATTAATTCTCATAAAAAACAATAAAATTTTGCTAAAAACACACGAAAATATTGAATTTTTGCTATAAAATATGCAATTTTGTTAAATTTTTAGTAAAATTAAAGCAAAATAAATATAAATAAATAAATTTAGCGAAGGCGAAAATAAAACATATTTCGCCTTTGTTTTTTTATTTTTACGTGCTAAATTTGATTCAAAACAAAGGGGGAATTATGGCACGTGTGATAGTTTTAACTTCTGGCAAAGGTGGTGTTGGTAAAACAACCGTAACTGCAAACCTTGGCAGACAACTTGCAAGACGCAACTTGCGTGTGTGTTTAATTGATATGGATATTGGTTTAAATAATTTAGATGTGGTTATGAATATGGAAGACCGCATTGTTTACACTTTGCTTGACGTTTTAGAAGGCCGTTGTAGGTTGAAAGAAGCACTGGTTCAAGATGATTGTTTTCCGCTTTTATACTTACTTTCAACTGGTGGTTTAAATCAAAATTTAACAATAAGCCTTGCCGACATAAAGGCAGTTATCAATCATTTATCTGCCAATTTTGATTTTGTGCTTATAGATTGCCCAGCAGGTATAGATGCGGGGTTTAAACGTGCGGTTTTTTGTGCAGACGAAGCACTTGTTATAACCACACCACATTTAAGCAGTATAAGAGATGCGGATAAAGTTGTTACAATACTGTCAAGTTACAATCTAACAAGCAAGCGATTTGTTATTAATCGTGCTAGGGGAGATTTGATACAAGATAAACTTATGCTTGACGTGTATGATGTTGGAAAATCTCTGCGCATAGATTTTGGTGGTGTGATACCAGATGACGATAGTGTTATAACTGCTACGAGTGAAAATGTTGCCGACCAGCGATTGGCACTTAATCGTGCTTTTGATATTCTTGCTGAAAACATATTAACAGGTGAAAAAAAGTTGTTTGATTGTACATATAAATACCGTGGTTTGTTTGGCAAGATAAAAAAATTGTTAAAACGCAGTTGTTGAATTTAGCAACAAACAATAATAAAAAGCAAAAGTTAAATTTATAAAAACATTTGAGGAGTGGTATGGATTTAAAAAATCGCCTATCAGCAATGATTGAAAAAGATAAGCAAAACAATCCTAAAAGTTTAAAAGAAATAATCAAATCAGATTTTTTTTACCTTATTAGCAACTATTTTGAAGTGAATTTTGACGATATAAAAGTTGATATAACAGCAACCAAAACAGACTACGAAATAACAATTCTTTGTGTTGGTGATAGGATAAAATTAATGCACACTTTGCCAAATTAAAGTGCTAAATTAAACACAAAAACAATATCTTAATATATGAAAAAGTTTAAAGTTGACATAAGTTTGTTTGTGCTGATTGCTTTATGTGTTTTTTGCCACAAATTTTTGTTGATGTTAAACTATCTTTTTGCATTGATTTTGCATGAACTAGCACATATGTTGATTGCCTCAAAACGTGGATATAAAATTAAGTATGTTAAACTATCAATGTTTGGATTGTATGTTCAACTTGATGAAGAAATTGCCAGCCAAGATGCGTTTGCAATTAATATTGCTGGACCATTGTGTAATTTAATTTTAAGTGTTGTATGTCTTGCTTGTTTTGCAATATGGCCAAGTTTAAATGGTGTGTTAAATCAGTTTTGCAGTTGCAATTTGGTGCTTGCTTTCTTTAACCTGTTGCCAGTGTATCCGCTTGATGGTGGCAAAATCTTTAAAAATGTTTTCAAATCTAATAAGGCATACAAAATTGCAGATTTGGTTGTTAGGTGCGTTTTAAGTGCAACATTTGCGGTTTTGTTCATATGTTCAATATGGCATAACATTAATTTGTTCTATCTTTTATTTGCGCTTTTCTTTGCATTAAGTAAGCCGAATTTAAAGCCAAATTTATCTCTATTTAAGGCAAAGACAAAACAAAACAAATATGAAAAAGTTGCACTTGTTAAAGTTGACGGAAGCATAAATTTATTCGACCTTTTAAAAAGGGTTAACAATCATCAATTTACAATATTTTATTGTGCTAACACAAATGCAAAGTTTATTGATGAAGATAGCCTTGTTGGCTTAGCACTCAAATATCCACTTAACACTCAAATCGGTAAAATTGCCTAATTTAACCTAATACAAAGTGATAGAAAAGATTAATGGAAAAAATTAAAGAAATCAATACACAAACAAGCAATCTATTGTTATGTTTTTGTTTTATCAGTCAATAGTGTGCTCGATAATTTTGACACTTACAATAACGTTTTCAAATTAAACTCTTTTTGAATATTGAAGTCTAATTTAATAGTTTTAAATATATATTTAATCAAAAAGATTTTAACAGCAAACTGTTGACAATTTTTTTGTGGTTTGTTATAATAGCCCCGTAGTACCACATTGAACAGGCCTTAAAAATCTCAAAATTATGTTTGAGTGCCTTAAAAGTGAGTCTTTATAGGAGGTAACTAGTATGTACGCAATAGCAAATATTTCAGGTAAACAATATAAAGTTGAAGCTGGCAATACTCTTGTTGTTGATCGTCTTAATGCAGAAGCAGGTGAAGTTGTAACTTTCCCAGTGCTTATGATTGTTGATGGTAGCAAATC
>CAKVCF010000118.1 GCA_934725795.1 uncultured Clostridia bacterium
TTTGCAATCTCAATTAACGTTTCTATCGGTTTCACGTAATGCACAGTAAAATCATTAGTACAAACCTCCACCCATTCACCTGCATAATATTTAAGATTGTTATTATTGCGTGTTATACCTTGTTTGCACGTGTTTAGTGCGCTGCAAAGTGAGTTTTCGGTTTCTGCCTGATTTATTCTATAAAAAAAGTTTTGTGCCTGTTTTACTTCCATATTTAATTATATTCTTGTTTTGCAGATTATGCGCACAATAAAGTTTATCACATTATTTAAACAGTTTAAAAGCATACATGGTTTAACAAAGTTATATATTAAATTAGGACAAACATTATCAGCAAAATTTATTTATTTGTTGCAACATATCAAATAATTTGAGATTAAAAATAGCAATTCAAGTTGTTTGCAACAATATCATAAATGCATTGATTATTCCAAAATTTTAATTGTTTGTTAAAAGGACATCATGAAATCAATTTTTAAAGCTGTGGCTGTTGTAACAATATTTTCAGTCGTAACTAGAACGTTAGGATTTTTCTTTCGCATATTTTTATCACGCAAACTTGGCGCAGAGGGTTTAGGCCTGTTCCAAATGGCAAGCAATGTTATGGGCATATTTATGACTCTTATAGCCAGCGGTTTGCCACTTACAACTGCCAAAATGGTTACTAAATATGAAGTGTTTAATGACTTAAAAAAACGCAACAAAGTGGTAACTTCCAGCCTGATAATCGCTCTTGGTGTGGCCATTGCCAGTTCTGTGCTTGTTTTATGTTTAAAAAGTGTTTGGGGAATTGTTTTAACAGATAACCGTGCCGTTGAATTGCTCATTATTATGGTGCCAAGCATTATTTTCAGCAGCGTATATGCTATTTTTCGTGGTGCTTTGTGGGGACAAAGCGATTATTTCAATTGCGGCTTAACTGAACTTATAGAACAAATTATACGCTTTATTCTCACATTTATTATGTTGCTAAATGTCAGCGACATGTTTGTAGCGTCCAAATACTCTGCCATCGCTTTTAATATAACCTGCCTTATCTCTGCCCTTATAACAATGTTCGTTTACCTTAAACGTGGCAAATTATGCTTTGGCAAAGGTGAATATCGCAACATATTTAAGAGCGCCTTACCAATCACTGGTGTAAGGCTTGCAAATTCACTTGTCCAACCTTTAACAACTCTTATCATTCCAACAATGCTTATTCTTTCTGGCTATACTCAAACTGAGGCCATTTCAAGTTTTGGTGTAGTAATGGGCATGACCTTTCCTATGCTTTATGTGCCTATGGCGGTTATCGGCAGCATTAGTATGGTGCTTATTCCATCAATCAGCAGCATGTTAACCAAAAATCAACACGATTTAATTTGTCAAAACATAACAAAAACAATTGAAGTTTCAATATTTATAAGTATGCTGTTTATTCCACTTTATCTTTCAGTTGGAGATATGATTGGCGTTATTTTATACAATAACACAATGTCTGGTGCAATGCTTCAACTTTCCGCTTTGTGCGTGCTGCCAATCACTCTTTGCAACTTAACAGGAAGCATTTTAAATGCACTTAATTTAGAAGTTAAATCGTTTGTAAACTATCTTATAGGCTCAGTTGTACTGTTCGCTGTGTTACTTGGCACAACATGGTTAATTGGCATAAATTCAGTGGTTTTAGCGCATTTTTTATCAATGTCCACTATAAGCCTGTTAAATTTAAGAATGATAAAGAAAGCTGTGCCAAACTTCAAATTTGGTCTATTTAAAACTATTGGCAAATACCTTGCCATAATCATTCCTTCAAGTCTGTTAGGGCATTTTGTAGGCAGCATTTGTATTAAGGTTTTGCCAACATTTATCTCTTGTGTGATTGGCGGTGGTATAAGCATGATTTCAACACTGATTATTTGCAGCATATTTAATGTTTATGATATTAAATCATTGCTTGAAATTATTAAATCACGTAAAAAAGCAAAGGCGTAAGTATAAAAACAAGCGCTTAATCGTTTAAAAACAAAACTGTTGGCAAAAATTTAAATATGCTAACAGTTTTTTTAAGAGTTTTAATCATTTATATCGTGGTTTTGTTATGTCTACGTCTTATGGGCAAACGTCAAATTGGCGAAATGCAGCCATATGAGGTGGTTATAACACTCATTCTTGCAGACCTTGCCACTATACCCAGGAGCGATACAAACGTGCCTTTATTGCATGGTATTTTGCCTTTGGCTATACTTGTGCTTATACACTATGCTATCACCTTTTTAACACGCAAAAGCGTGGCAATTCGCAGGCTTATGAGTGGCAAGCCAGTGGTTGTTATTTCCCCCGATGGCATCATGTATCAAGCACTTAAAGATTTAAACATGAACGTTGACGATTTGCTTGAAGCACTGCGCCAAGGCAACTATTATAGTTTTGACCAAGTGTTATACGCCATTGTGGAAACAAACGGCAAAATAAGTATCATTCCAACCAGTGCTTCCGCACCAGCAACAGCTGAGGACGTTGGCAAAAACAATCCACCCGCACAAATACCACACGTACTTGTTGCTGATGGCAAAATAATTAAAGATGAAATAAAATCAAGCAAAATCAATCAAAAACAACTTAATAAAATGCTTGAAAAATTGCAGTTAACCATAAAAAACTTGCTTGTTTTTACGCTTGACGATGATGGCAAAGTTTATTATCAAATCAAAGGCAAACAGGCACAAACAATTGAAGATATTAATCAGGAAGTGAAACTATGAAGCAATGGTTTTATATGTTCACCCTGCTTGTGCTTGTTACTGCTCTCTGCGTGTGGGACACAGTGCACACAAGCAAAACCTTTGAATATATGGAAAAAGAAAGCAAAGAGATATATCACACTGTCTTAACC
>CAKVCF010000119.1 GCA_934725795.1 uncultured Clostridia bacterium
CCATAAATGTCAATGTATAAATTACTTATGTAGGTGATAACTTGAAAAGCAATCATAGTTTTACGGTATCTGATAAAGAAAGACGACACAGTGCTTGCTACAATAAATTGAAAAGTTATAATCAAACTAACCTTTAAAAATTTAAGTTGAGCAACTGTTGATGTTTCGGTGTTAACCATTGTTATACCAACAATGACGTCAACAATCCAAAGTATGCAACTTGCGATTGTTATGCCAAACATAACATAACACAAAATTCGATATTCACCTTTTGAATATTGCTTAATCCAAGGCAAAATTGTGATGCAAGAAACGCTAACAACCAAAATCGATAAAAGCGTTGCAAGCAAGCCAGCACTATAAAGTTGAGTGTAGAAGATCATAGCAATGGCCAATGCAGCCGAAACAAACATACCAATGATAGAGATTGTTTGTATGGCGCGATAAAGTTTTTCGTGTTTAAACTTTTCCATAAAAACTCCTTTATAAACTAAAATCATTATAACTAAAATAATGCTTCAAAGCAAATATATTTGTCAAAAAGCCTTTTATTTTTAAAATTTTGGCTAAAAATAATGTCGAAAATGTAAAATTCTACTGTGAGTAGAGGAAAATAAGCACTTAGTCAAATTATAATAGAACAAAAATATTAACTCTAATCTTTCCAATTTGCCTTCTATTTTGCGTATTTTAAGTTTAGATTAAAATTTGGCAATTCTCTTGAAAATTTGAGTAAACAATTATTATTATATAATTGCTGATGAAAACTTTGCAAAACAAATTTTTGTAAATTAAACTTGCGTAGTTATATGTTGTATAGAAATATTCAAATAACGTTTAGAATTTAATCAAATATCAGCAACTATTATTTTGCCTTAACAAGAAAACAAATTGTGTTTTATTCGGCAAATTGGTAAAAATCAAAATAAAATCTAGAATCAAAAAGGGGAATTTATGAATAATTCAAAAAACAATCAACAAAATCAAATCGTGCCAGTATTCTTTTCATCGGACGATAACTATGTGCCATACTTGGCAGTTTCAATCAGGTCGCTTATCGACACAACACCGATTAAGCAAAAAGTTTGTGTTTATGTGCTTAACGAACGTCTAAAAATTGAAAACATGTTTGCTTTAAAAAAGATGGAAACAAAAAATGTTAAAATAAAATTTGTGAACGTTAGCAATAAAATCAAATCAATACGTGATAAACTTGTGGCTCAACTTCGCGACTATTATTCACCATCAATTTATTATAGAATTTTTATTGCATCAATGTTTCCAAAACTTGATAAGGCAATTTATTTGGACTGCGATATCGCTATTGTTGATAACATTGCAAACATGTTTAACAAAGATTTAGGTAACAATCTTGTAGGTGCAGTTGTTGATGAAGTTGTAAATTCAAATAAACAATTTAAAAGTTATGTGCAAGAAGCGGTTGGCATAGATTGTGATAAATATTTCAATTCTGGCATTTTGCTTATGAATTTAAAAGAATTCAGGCATCAAAGTATTGAAGAACAATTTATTTATTATTTAAACAATTATCCTTTCAGTTCACTGTGTCCAGACCAGGATTATCTTAACTTCCTTTGCAAAAATAAAGTTTTGTATATGGAAAAGGGGTGGAATAAAATGACTGTTGAAGATAGCGAGTTTGATGAAAAAAATTTGCACATTGTTCACTACAATATGTTTAAAAAACCTTGGAAATATTATGATGTTATGTTTGATAAATATTTTTGGCAATCAGCAAGAAAAACAGAATACTATGCATTGATTTTAAGACAAAGAGATATGTACAGTGAAGAACAATGTCAAAAAGATTATACAGCGGCAGCCAATATGATTTCATATTCAACAACTGTGGTTACAGACCCTAATAATTTCAAAAAATCAATTGAGAAAAATCCTCCAAAAGCTGCTGATTTGTTTAAACAATCAACAAAAAACAATTTCATTGTTAATGCTGAAAAGAAGGTTAATGCGTAATCGCTAAATTGTTAAACAAAGCAGGTTTTAGTTATCAATTATCAATGTTTAATTTTTGTGTAGACATTGAATGTAGAAGTTGAAATTTGCTAAATTTAATATACAAAATAAACGCCTAAACAATTTGATTTAGGTGTTTTCTAAATTAAACAAAACAAAAAGAGAGAAATATGGAAGAAACAGCAAAAGCCACAGATAGGTTGGAAGTTTTGCAAAAAATAAAAGAATTTGAGCAAACTGGTCAGTTTGATAAAGAAGTGGAAAACGATCCGCCAACTATAGAACTTAAACCTGAAGATATTGATTATATGCGAAGCAAACTATGCAACAAAATCAAAAGGTTTTTCACATACAAAGCTGCTGGCAAAATGTTAAATAATTTGAAAAAGTCAGGTATGTTCAGGCTTGATAGCATCATCGGACTTGAAAACTTAAAATCAGTAAAAACTGGTGCAATAATCACTTGTAACCACTTTGGTGTGATTGATAGTTTTATCATCGACCAAACTTTCAGAGCTGCAAAGTTTAAACATAGACGTATGTATAAGGTGATAAGGGAAGGCAACTACACCAATCCACCAGCTGGTTTTGCACCAATTATGCGTTATTGCGACACATTACCTTTAAGTCAAAACAAGCAAACTATGAAAAAGTTTTTAAGTGCAACTAATCAACTTTTGCAAAAAGGCAATTTTGTGTTGGTTTATGCTGAAGAATCTATGTGGTGGAATTATCGTAAACCAAGACCACTTAAAAATGGAGCATTCCGCTTTGCTGTTAAAAATCATGTGCCAGTTGTGCCCGTGTTTGTAACAATGCAAGATAGCGAACAAATCGGTCCAGATGGTTTTCCAATTCAAATTCACACTGTTCATATT
>CAKVCF010000120.1 GCA_934725795.1 uncultured Clostridia bacterium
CGGCGTTGACGCTGACGAATATGCTGAAATAGGAAAATTGCAAAAAAAGCTTGATAGAAAGCAAAAACGTTTGCAATTTACGCTTTATCTTTGTGCATTTTTGATTGTTATTGCTGGCATTTTTTCAGTTATTTAAGGTGTGCTTGCTTAAAATTAGCAGAAATTTGGCATAATTTTATTTATTGTCAAACAATGTAATGGCAGATTGATTATGTTGCAAATTCAATAAAAGATACAATAAATAATTTGCTAAATTGATTTACAAACTTAAAAGAGTGTGCTACAATGTGGCAGAAATTTTTAAATTGGCTTTAAGCCGTAAGGAGAAAATATGAAATACGAATTAGAGAAAAAAGAAAATGGATTGTATGTTGCCAATGTTAAATTGACAGCAGAAGAATGGGACAACGCCCTTAATAACGCATACGAAAAAAATAAAGGTAAATATAGTGTGCCAGGCTTTAGAAAGGGGCATGCTCCACGTAACATTATTGAAAAGAATTATGGTGTTGGCGTGTTCTTAAACGAAGCTTTGGACGAAGTTTATTACACATCTTACACAACCGTTTTGCGTGAACATGAAGACGTACGTCCAGTTGAAGCCCCAGCTTTGGACATTCAAAAATTAGATGAAACTGGTTTGGAATTTACACTTAAAATCAGTTGTGTGCCAGATTTTGAATTGGCTCAATACAAAGGTTTAACTTTTACAAAACAAAAAGTTGAAGTAACAGAAGACCAAATTAAAGAAGAAATCGAACACGAATTATTGCGCGCTTCTCGTTTGGTTGAGACAAACAAGCCTGTTAAAAATGACGATTTTGTAACCCTTGATTTTGATGGTTACATTGATGGCAAGGCTTTTGATGGCGGCAAGGCAGAAAACTATCAACTTAAAATTGGCTCTCACACATTTATTGACACTTTTGAAGACCAACTTGTTGGTTTAAACATTGGTGATAAAAAAGATGTTGTTGTAACTTTCCCAGCTGATTATCATGTTGCAGAATTGGCAGGCAAACCAGCCACATTTAAAGTTGAAATCAAAAATGTGCGTGAACGCATTATGCCAGAACTTAATGAAGAATTTGTTTCAAACAGCACAGAATTTGAAACTGTTGACGAATTTAAAGCAAGCATTAAAGATAGGCTTTTAAAACAAGCAGAACAACATGCTGACATTGAACTTGACAATGATATGTTAGATAAAATCATCGACGATACAAACGTAACTGTTCCTGATGTTTTGGCAGAAGACGAAACAAAACGTCAAATTCAAAACATGGAAGCTCAAATGCGTTATCAAGGCATCGATTTGGAAGCTTATGCAAAATACATCGGCAAAACTGTTGACGAACTTAAAGCAGAAATCAAAGTTCAAGCAACACGCAATGTTAAAGCTAGATTAGTGCTTGAAAAACTTATCAAAACTGAAAACCTTGATGTAACAGAAAAAGATATCGACAATAAAATTGAAGAAATGGCAAAAAATGTTGGCAAAACTGTGGAAGAATACAAAAAACAAGTTAATGATTCTATGGTAAACCAAATTGCAAACGATTTGCTTATGAAGAAAATTGTTGATTTCTTGCACGCAAACAACGAAATTAAATAATTTACAAAACTTTAAACTTTTAAAAAGTTAAATCACATTTAAATTATAATTTTAACATTCAACCTAAAAAGGAGAGTATTAATGTTAATTCCTATGGTTATTGACCAAGTTGGCAGCAACGAACGCAGTTATGATATTTACAGCCGCTTGTTGGAAGATAGAATTGTGTTCCTTTCAGGCGAAATTAACGACCAAATGGCCAACACTGTTGTTGCTCAACTTATTTATCTTGAAGGTAAAAATCCAGATAAAGATATATTTATGTATATCAACAGCCCAGGTGGCAGCGTAACCGCTGGTATGGCAATTTATGATACAATGCAATATATTAAATGCGATGTGTCAACAATTTGCATCGGTATGGCGGCTAGTATGGCAGCTGTGATTTTATCAAGTGGTGCAAAGGGCAAACGTATTTGCTTGCCACACAGCGAAGTGATGATTCATCAACCACTTGGCGGCACACAAGGTCAAGCAAGTGATATTTTGCTTCACGCTAAACATATTGAAAAAACACGTGAAACATTAAACAAAATCCTTGCTGAAAACACAGGCAAAGATATGGACACCATTTCCAAAGATACTGACAGGGACAATTTCCTTGATGCAAAACAAGCAGTTAAATATGGTTTGGTGGATAAAATTTTTAACAAACGTTAAAAAAATGCAGGCCAAACACCTGCATTTTTCTTGGATTATTGATTGTTGAATAATAGACACACTAGATTGTGCCAGTTTAAATAACAATAAATAGTTTAAGTGTTTGTTTAATAAATTTGTATTTTAATGCGTGTTAAATTTGTGGCAGCTAAATTGTGCCATAAAAAATAGCTAAGGCAAACAAGGTATATTTAATTTGTTTTAACCTATTATATTATTATAAACTAATTGCATTTAGGTTTTGCCTAACGGTTAAACCAAAAGCACAAAAGGGGATAAATTTGAGAGAAATTGAAACAATATGTTCATTTTGCGGACGTCCTGCACGTGAATTGACCGATATAATCAGCAATCCAGAAGGCGATTGCTTTATTTGTAAAGATTGTTTAAACATTTGCCGCGATTTGATGGATTACACACACAAAACAAAGCAAGCAGAACAAAACCAATTTATTGAATTGCCAAAACCACAAGAAATAAAACAGAAATTGGACGATTTTATTATCGGGCAAGACGAAGTTAAAAAGATTTTGGCTGTTTCTGTTTACAATCATTATAAACGCATAAATTATAACCTTGTAAAGCACGATAACAA
>CAKVCF010000121.1 GCA_934725795.1 uncultured Clostridia bacterium
GGTTTAAGCAGCTAAAAGCATGTTTGAGTATAAACGGTGGCGGAACAACGCAAAATGCCTAAATATCATGTTTAAAGGAGAAATTTATGTTTGTTAATAATGAAATTATAAAAGAAAAGGCCTATCTTGTTTGTCCATATGTCGATATGAACAATGCAGAGCATAGGTCAAAAGAATTAGAACTTTTAACTGAAAGTGCATTGTATGAAGTGGTTAAATGTAATATTTTTCAACCAAAAGAATTAAATGCACGCACATATTTTGGTATCGGTAAAGCAGAAGAGATTCGCGATGAGGCAAAAGAATTAGGTGCTACTGTGATTATTTTGGACTGTCCACTTTCAGGCAGTCAACTGCGCAATTTGAGTGAAATTTTTGATATTAAAACTATTGACCGCACAATGCTTATTCTAGATATTTTTGCTGGTCGCGCAAAATCGGGCGAGGGTAAATTGCAAGTTGAATTGGCACAACTTAAATATAGTTTGCCAAGATTAAGTTGTTTGGAACTTAATCAAGAAAAGGTTGCAGGACGTGGTGCTGGTGAAAGGTTGAGAGATTTAAGCAAACGCAAAATCCAAGAAGATATTTTACGTCTTGAAAAAGAAATCAAAGATATACAAAAAAATCGCCAAACACAACGCAAACAGCGTTTAACACGTATGAGAAGCGTGGCTTTGGTAGGGTATACAAACGCTGGTAAATCAACATTGATGAACGCTATTGCAAAGGCTGGCACTTATGCTGACGATAGGCTTTTTGCAACTCTTGATGTGCTTACCAAAAAAGTTTGGGATAACGGCACAGAATATGTGTTGATTGATACAGTTGGTTTTGTTAGCAACCTTCCACATGAACTTATGTATGCTTTCTCTGCCACATTGGAAGAAACTTTGGACGCTAACGTGCTTCTGCTTGTTGTTGATGCAAGTGATCCACATCGTTATGACCAAATTGCAGTTGTTGAACGTGAATTTAAACGCCTTGAAATTGATCCGCATCGTGTGATTTTGGTTTATAACAAAGCAGATAAATTAACAAATGCTGAAATACAAGCACTTAAACCATATCCTTACGACACATGCTACATTGGTGCAAAAACAGGCAAAAACATAGTCCAACTTAAACAAATGATTGTTGATAAATTGCAATCTTTCAGTTATTAAAATTTGTTTACAAGATTGTGGTTATATTTGGCTATTATTATTGGCATATTATCTTGAAGTTTTCTACTGTGAATTATAGTAATTTTATACTCTTTGTTTGCTGTTACTTTACTTAGCAAATATGAGTGCCATTGTTCAATTGTTTCAAATTGTTTGTTGCTTATTTTAGGTTGTAGAACACATGGACATAAATATATTACGAAATCTTTTTTATATTGAAAACACATATCAACTATATTTTCTGTTGGATAACATGGTCTAAACGCAATAATTAAATCATAAGGTGATAAGTCATAATTAGATTGTAAATCTGCTTCTATTGTTTTTACGTTATGATAATTTCTAAAAAGTATTTTTTTATTTATTGCCACAATGTTCTTGGTGTATTTTTTTGCTGTGGCAGATAGAGTTGGTATAAATCCACAAGACAATTCTGCAACTGATTTGGTATTTAAATTAAAATAAGACATTACAAGTTTTAAAAATTTATAATATGCGGATTCTTTTTTCTTGATTAGATTTAAATGACATACTATTTGGTCTGTATCACAATTGTAACCATATTTTATTTTTTTACGTATCTTTTGTGGTGTGAAATCTTGGTATAGTTCCTTATATTTATCTAAAAAATCATTAATCTCGTTATACATAATGGTATAATAGTATCACAAAAAAAATAAAAGTCAAACACTTGACAATTTTACAAAATTTGGATACTATATTGACATGCAGTAAATGCAAAAGTAAGTAAGGAGGTTTGATATGTTTAAAGTTAACAAACTTAAAGTAGTAAAATTTGCTTGCCACGTTGATCAAAACTGCTAATGAAAAATAGGGCTTGTCTAGCCCTATTTTTAAATTAAAGGAATAATATGAAAATAGTGATAAACAAAACGAAATTGCTTTATTTCGATGCTCTAACAAATGAGCTAAATTTAGGTAACTTCCCAGAAACGGGAAAAACAATTGGAATGGAAAATGATACCTTATTGAGATTTTTTCAAAATATGATAAATCCTATTGAGTATGATGATGGTGTTGCTTTACTAGCAAGCATAAACAGATGTTCTAATGAAGAGGCTAGAGATGCAATAGATTATTTGCTGACAGAAAAGATTTTAATCAATTTTGATGAATTTGAAAAAATAAGCAAAGATGAGTTTTACGGAAGAGAACTTTCATATTTTTATATGTTATCTAACAAAAATAAAAGAGCTAAGTTTGAAAATGTAAGGCATAAAAAAATCGCAATATTGGGTGTCGGCGGAATTGGAAGCGTGGTTGCTGAAATGATTGTAAGAGCAGGCTTTGATAATTTGCTTTTGGTTGATAATGATGTGGTTGAATCTTCAAATTTAATAAGACAAATAGGTTATTTGCGTGAAGATGTTAATAAATCAAAGCTGGATAGTTTGTTTAGACATTTACTTCAAATTAATCCAAAAACAGATATTAAGATAGCCAATGTTTTTGTAGATAATAACGAAACATTAAAAACATTGCTTAGAGATGCTGATTTTGTTGTTTGCACATTTGATAAACCTTTTAGAGTGATAAGACCAATGGTTAATGATGTTTGTGTTGAACTTAAGAAACCAGTATTGTTTTCTGGCTTCGCTGAACATGTTGGCATGGTTGGACC
>CAKVCF010000122.1 GCA_934725795.1 uncultured Clostridia bacterium
GGTTATCACCGTCAAAAAAGATGGTGATGTTGATAATATCATTGCACTTTTGTTAAAGCACACCGATATGCAACTTAACTTTAACTACAATGTGGTTGCCATTGCAGACGGAAGTCCAAAACAACTTGGTTTGCTTGCTTATTTGAACTACTATATCAAATTCCAAAACGATATTATTGTTCGCCGCACCAAGTTTGATTTGGAACGCGCAAAGGCACGTGCACACATTGTGGAAGGCTTGTGTGTTGCCATTGCAAACATTGACGAAGTGGTTAGAATTATCAAAACATCAAGTTCAGTTGCTGATGCTAAAACAAAACTGATGCAACGCTTTAACTTGACTGAAATTCAAACACAAGCAATTTTAGATATGCGCCTTAGCAGACTTACAAGTTTGGAAGTTGAAAAATTGCAAGAAGAACTTAAAGAATTGCATAAAACCATTGAAGAATTGACCGCAATTTTAGGCAGCAAGGCACGTCAAATGACAGTTATTAAGCGTGAGTTGAAAGAGATTAAAGCAAAATATGCAACTCCACGTAAAACACAAATTGTAACAAGTTTTGACGATTACGTAGTAACGCCAATCGAAAGATTGTTAGATACTGAGTGTGCGGTGGCGGTTACAAATGATGGTTTACGTTTAAAAACACTTGATATTAAGCAAATTCAAAATGCAAGCCCTAATTATAATTATGATAATATCAATGCGTTGCATAAGGCGATAGTGCACACAAGTATGAACAGCAAAGTTTATGCATTCACAAACTATGGCAATTTCTTTAGTATTGCAGTGCGTGATATTCCAAACAGCAAATTTATAACAAAGGGCACAGCGTTTAGCGAAATTGCACACGCCGAAACCAAAGAAAAGATTGTTGGCTTGTTTGCTGAACAAGATTTTGAAGAGAATACAGAACTTATTTTCTGCACACAAGATGGTTATATTAAACGCAGCCCAGCAAGTGAATATGCAACACTTAAAACTGGCAGTGTGGCACTTAAACTTAAAGATTTTGACCGTGTTGTGTCTGTTCAAATTAACGATAATTTGCCATCAATTTTAATGGTAAGCAGCGAAGGTATGGCAGTTAATGTTGAATATAAAACTGTGCCAGTTACAAAACGCAACAGTGGTGGCGTTATCGGTATGAGTTTGAATGAAAAAGATAAAGTTATCTTTGCAAGCCAAGTTAATACCTTAGATAGGGTGTTGGTTGTAACTCCTGAAGGTAATGGCAAAAAATTCAGCCTTAACGAATTGCAAATCAGTGCAAGAAACCGTAAAGGGCTTAAAATTGTAACAGGTAAAGAAAAGGTGTTTGCAATCATTTCACCAATCGTAACTGGTGAAGTTGTATTACAAGATAAAGAAAAGATTTATGCGGTTGATGTTAACAATATAACAATTCAAACCCGCACAAGCGCTGGTAAACCACTTGTTGCAAAAACAAAACTTGACCTTAAAGATGTTGGTTTATATTTAAACTAATCAAAAATATGTTTAATAAGTAATCAAACTTGTGTTATGTCTTCTATCAATTTGTTTTTCAAATTTGCAGTTGACATTTAATTAAAGTTTGTTATACTATGAAGAAAGATAGTGATACAGAGCGAATTTGCCAAAAGCATTTATCGACATCCTATCTTTTTTTAGTTCTTATCTTATATTCATTACAATCTTATTAATACACATTTAATTTACACACGGAAATAACTAAAATAAAATTTCTATTATTACATTAAATAAAAAATGTCAAAATCCAACAAGTTTTGGCATTTTTTTTGAACTAAAATCATATAAAGATATATGGAAGTTTCTTTCCAGGAGTTAAAGTGCAAACAAGTTGTTAACACAGTGGACGGCAAATGTTTGGGGCATATCACTGATGTTATTTTTGACATTGTTTCAGCAAAGGCTCTTGGTTTTGTTGTTCCGCAATCAAGCTCAGGCTTTTGGGGCTTTTTTAAAGGAAGCAAGGATTTGTTTATTCCTTTTAACTGCGTTTGCAAAATTGGGGTAGATGTGATTTTGGTTGAACTTTATGTTAACGAAAACAAAAATCCACCACCACCGCCTCCACCTAAAAAGCCACAAAATATAATTGCTTTAAATGAACAGCAAAAATAAAGTGTAACCAAAATTTAACGTGAAAGTTTGCACATTAAAGCAAACACTCTGCCAAATAATGGAAGTTGAATTTAATACTATAAAAATGTCTAACCAAATGTTAGGTATTTATTTTTTATGTCCTACCACTGGTTGTGGTGTTATATTTTTGTGGCTTGCAAACAAAAATGTGCCGTAAATTTAAAAAACTTTTAAAATGCTATGCTTTTTTGTTGCTAAATTTGGCGATTTGTGGTATGCTATCAAAAAGAAATGGTTGTGTTTAAACTGACAAAATTTTCAGCAAAAACACCACTTTATATTCATATTATTAAAGGAGAATTATTTAAATGCGTTGTATATTTTGTGGTAACAATGAAAGTAAGGTTGTTGATAGCCGTTATTTAAAGGATACCAGCATCCGTAGGCGTAGGGAGTGCCTTGTTTGTGGCAAACGTTTCACAACTTATGAAACTGTTGAAGCAAACCCAATGGTTGTAACCAATGTTGACAATATGCGTGAACCTTTCAAAATTGAAAAGTTAATTGAAAGTGTTAAATATGCAATCTATTGCACCAACGTGGCAGACACCGCTGAAGACATAGCCAGCAGGATTGAAACAAAATTGTTTGCACTTCAACAACAAGAAATCACAACAAAAGATATTGTTAAAGTGGCTC
>CAKVCF010000123.1 GCA_934725795.1 uncultured Clostridia bacterium
TGCGGGAGTGGCTCAGTGGTAGAGCGTTGCCTTGCCAAGGCAAATGTCGCGAGTTCGAATCTCGTCTTCCGCTCCACTTAAATTCGGTTGATGCCGAATTTTTTTATTGCCGTTTATCACAAAATTTAAATTTAGCATAAGTTTCAGTTTACAAGTAACGCATTAAAAAATGAACTATTTATTGATAATATTTTTAATAAATACGTGCACGAAAACTTTAAGCCTATTTAAAGTATAAAAAAACTTGGCCGCACTTAATAAAACAAGCCAAGTATTTTTATTTAATTAAATTGTTATGTTTTCTTCTTTAACCGCTAGTGCATAATTTGTTTTATTTAACTCACATTTGTGTTTTAATGTTTCAGTCATATCATCCGACAATGTGATATATGCCAAATTGCTAAAATCAAACAAATCTAAATGCTTACGATTAAAAGCATGCCTTGATTTGCTATGTATAAACATATCTTCAATGTTGTTGTCTGTGTTAACTTTGTTTGTAACCGATGTATTGCCAACGATATCTAGCAAATCATGCCCCATGCTAGCCAGAATAACTTTTTCACCACCATTATCAAGATTGGCGTATTTTACGCTGTTTATCTCAAATGTTGAATCGCCTATCAAAGATTCTTGCCACATTTCATGATTGTCCAAAACAATTTTTGATTTCAGCGCATCAACAAGTTCTTCAAATGATTTATTTTCTGGATTAACTTTCTCTGTCAATTCATCAACTTCAACTATCTCTAAATTTTCGATGGATTGCTGTTTTTCCCTTAAATATAAAGGTGATTCACAGCTATAATAGTTGAACTTATTCTTTTCACCATCACTTTCTACATTGAATGAAATTGCTGGATAATAATCCATTGTTGTAACATCCTTTGTTCCTTGAATATAAGTTGCATCAAAAGTTGAAACTTTAGCATATGACGCAAATCCATAATACTTTACATTTTTAAGTATATTTAAACTGGTTTCCTCATCTAATTCCTGCAATAAGCGGTCTTTAATCAGTTCTTCCAAACGATAGGCAATTTGCGAACCAGCACTGTGCCCAAACAAAATAAGGTTTGCTAAAGGATGATAAACATTTTGTTTGTTTGACTTTGCAAGTGCGATTTCTTGTTCAACCAACGGACGAACCAAACAATCATACAGTTCATCAACCTCATTTAAAACATTATAATTTATCATCTGCCCTGAAGAACGTCTATTATATGTACATATAAGCAAATTTTGATTATAGTAAAATGACAGGCAATCAAAATCTTCAAAAAGATGAATGTTGTTTGCATCTAAATTTATTTTATTAAGCAATTTATATATAATCTTCGCATATGAATTTGCTTGCTCTGGATGTGTTGTAAGATTGCCACCAAAAACTAAAAAAGTTGGTTTTGTTATTTTATAATCATGGACATCTATTTCTTGCCAATGATTTTCAGCATTACGAATGCGTTTGCCACACAAAATTTTTTCCATACTTCACCCTTTGATGACATTATAACATAAATATAAAATCTGTCAATATTTACTAAAATAATATATATTAATGGCACCCTCTTCCCTTTACTTATTCACCACTAGTATATAAAAAAGAAGCAATTTTTTGCTTCTTTTAAACCTTTAACACAATCAAATTAGGCATCAAAAATTGTTTATTTGCAATTTTTGGTTGTCTTGCTGCCACAAGATTTTGTTGGATGTGGTGCGCAAGATTTTTCACCAGTTGTGCAATTTGAACAACCCTTTGTGCTTTGTGAATTTGAACTTTTTTCATTTGAACAATTAGAACAATCTTTTTCACATTTTGGACAATTGTCCTTTTCTTTTTTCTTTTTACCGAACATATATTCTCCTTTTATGTAAGTTACCCTACAATTTTAGTATGCCCGCAAAAAGAAAATTCAATGCGTACGGTAGCAAAGTTTTTCAAATATTACTTACAAATTTTGATATAAAAATTTATGATTAGCCACAGCACAAATTGTATTAAATTTACACACATACTATTAGCATATGTTCACTACCAAAGCAGCCACAAAACCTTTGCTTTTTTAATTTTAAACCACACATTCAAACCGCATAATTAGCAAATCAAATATTAAAAAAGTACCACATGTATGGCACTTTTTATTTTTAATATACAATATCTACTCAACTGAAATAATGTAGTAGTAAACTGGTTGACCACCAAAGATAACTGAAACGTCTTGGTCTGGGAAAGTTTCTTCCAACCTTGCTTGAATGTTTGCAGCATCTTCTTCTGTTACACCATCACCATAGAAAAGTGTGATATTGCTTGAAGTTGGCGCTACAATTTTGCTGATTAAATCAACTGTTGTATCTTCAACATTTTTACCTGTGGTAAGCACTGTATGATTGTCCAACCCCATAATATCACCAACGGTAACATCAAGGCCGTCAACATTGGTTGTGCGCACTGCATAAGTAACACAGCCAGAAGTTACTGATTGGATTGCAGCCTTCATATTCATAATATTTTCGTCAATGCTTGCTTGTGAATCAAAAGACACTACTGCACTAACACCTTCAGGAATACTGCGTGTTGGAATAACAATCAAGTTTTTATCAGTGATGTCATTTGCTTGATTTGCAGACATAATGATATTTTTATTGTTTGGGAACACAAAAATATTTTTTGCATTTACGCTATCAGCTGCAGTTGCAATATCGTTTGCACTTGGATTCATTGTTTGACCACCACTGATAATGTAGTCAACGTCAATATCTTTAAACAC
>CAKVCF010000124.1 GCA_934725795.1 uncultured Clostridia bacterium
TTGCTAAATAGATAAGTTTGCCAGATTTGTTGAAAAAATAGAATGAAAAGCCTTTTTCAAGCTTAATCAAGCCGTGGCTAAACTTACCACAATCGTCATACTCCATTGGCACTAAAGACCTGCCATCAGCCCTTATTATACCAACTTTGCCAGAATAATAAACAGCAAACAAATTTTCACCAACATCTTGGATTTTTTCAGCTACTGGTGGGTAAACTACATGCCCTGCATCATCCACCAACATTTGATAATCTCCATGCTTTTCAATCTTCATAATAGACCACCTTTTGTTTGTTGTTATTTAATTATGAGAATGATAGCATATTGTGCGAATTTTGTCAATAACAAACAAAAAATCAATCAAAACAAATTTCTAACCTTTCAAAAAACCAATAAATAATAACCAAATTTGCTTTTAAAATTAGTTGCAAAATGATATCATTATTTTAAGTTTAGGGGGTCATATGAAAATAAAAAAAGTATCAGCTTATGAAGTTATAGATAGCCGTGGCAATCCAACAGTTGAATGTGAAGTTGTTTTGCAAAATGGCGTAACTGCAACAGCAATTGTGCCAAGTGGAGCTTCAACAGGAGAACGCGAAGCCCTTGAATTGCGCGATGGTGGCACAAGATTTCATGGTAAAGGTGTTACAAAAGCCGTAAACAACGTTAACAAAATTATTGCAAAACACATTGTTGGTTTACCTGTTGAAAAGCAACAATTTATTGACCAAACCATGTTAGACCTTGATGGCACAGAATTCAAAACAAACCTTGGTGCAAACGCAATTTTATCAGTAAGTTTGGCTTGCGCACGTGCAAATGCAATCAATAAAGGCAAACATCTATTTAAAACACTTGGCAATGGTACAAAATTGCCAGTGCCTATGATGAATGTTATCAACGGCGGTGCACACGCTGATAGCAATGTTGATTTTCAAGAATACATGATTGTTCCAGTTGGCGCAAAAACCTTTACCGAAGCAATGCAAATGGCAAGCGAAACTTTTGTTGAATTGAAAAAAGTGCTTAAAAAAATGAAATATCCAACCGCTGTTGGTGATGAGGGTGGATTTGCACCTAACTTTAAAAACAATGAACAACCACTTGAAGCCATTGTTCAAGCAATTCAAAACGCGGGTTACACACCAAAAACAGATATAGCCATCGCTATGGACGTTGCTGCAAGTGAGTTTTATAACAAAGAAACCAAATTATATGAATTAACCAAAAGCAAAGCAGGTAATAAAACAACTGCTGAAATGATTGATTGGTACAACGACCTTATCAAACGCTACCCTATCATTTCTATTGAAGATCCTCTTAGTGAAAATGACTGGTCAGGCTGGACAAAAATAACCAAAAAATTAGGCAACAAAATTCAAATTGTTGGTGATGACGTATTCGTTACAAACCCTAAAATTTTGGCAGAAGGCATCAAAAAAGGTGTCGCAAATGCTATTTTAATTAAGTTAAATCAAATAGGCACTTTAACTGAAACACTTGAAACAATCCGTCTAGCAAAAGAAAACGGCTATAACACAATAATATCACACAGAAGCGGTGAAACTGAAGACACTTTTATTGCCGACCTTGCTGTTGCTGTTAACGCTGGTCAAATTAAATCTGGCTCAATTTGCCGAACCGACCGCGTTGCAAAATACAATCAACTCATCCGCATAGAACGCGAACTTGGCAAAAAAGGAGTTTATAGCAAATGATAATTTCAATTGATGGTCCTGCTGGCAGTGGTAAGTCAACTGTAGCCGACATTTTGGCTGCAAAGTTAGGTTTTGTTCATTTTAATTCAGGCTCTCTTTATAGAGCCATCACTGCTTATGCACTTATCAACAAACTTGATATTGATGAAAACATAACTTTATTATCAACCCTTCCATTGGAAGTGCAATTTATAAACAGCTACCAACATGTTTTTGTTAAAGGTGTTGATTACACAAGTTATATAAGGAACAATGAAGTCAGCACACATTGTTCATATGTAAGCAAATTTAAGTCAATAAGAAATTTGGTGGACAATTGTCAACGAAATTTTGCTAACAATAATAATGTTGTTATTGAAGGCAGAGATATTGGTAGTTTTGTATTTCCAAATGCAGAATATAAATTTTATCTTGATTGCAGCGTAGACGTCCGCGCCAAGCGCAGATTTGATGAAGAAAAAGCGAAAGGCAGTTCCATAACTTTTGAAGAGATTAGACAACAAATTATTGAACGTGATAAATTTGACATAAACAAACCTATTGCTCCATTAGTTGTCCCTAAAGGCGCGTTTGTTATTGACAGCACAACTAAAACCGCAGAACAAGTGGCAGAAGAGATGTTCAATATAATCAAACAAAACTCTAAAGTATAAACACTATAATGTATATTATATATAGCAAACAAAAAACAGGCTAGCCTGTTTTTTTAATAGCAACATGTTGCTAAATCTTTCTCAACTTTTGCATAAAGGTTTAGTTATTATTAAAGTTTTGGTAAAAGTTAAAGCAAACTTCAAAAAAATAATAAAGTTGAATATTTTTTTTGTTTTTTAGCAATAAAAAGGTGGATTTTAGGCACAATTACGCAAATAATAGGCAAATTTTTACAAATCTCCTATTTTTTTTAAATATAATATTATATTTACCTATTGACAAGTTCAATTTTAGGTGATATTATATCAGCCGTTTAGATAAAGCTGTTAAAAATTATCAGTTTAAGTC
>CAKVCF010000125.1 GCA_934725795.1 uncultured Clostridia bacterium
GTGTTTCACTTTCGCCATTAAAATTTTTAATTTGTGCCATAAAAACCTCTACGTTTAGTATAACACAACAAGTATTTATTTAGCAACAAATTTAAGGTTAAAGCCAAATTTTATGTTTTAACATGATTTTTGGTTTATTGTGATAAAGAACAAACTATATTTACAAAAGGCAATTCAAGTTGAATTAAACATATAAAACTTTTTATACAATGCTCGATTAATTTTGCAAATTTACTTATTCTTGATTTACCCTATTACACTTTACCACCTAAATGCTTTATTTATTATTCTATTTGCTCTCATTAAACTGAAGGAATAATGATAACTTTATCAAGTTCACAACCAAGTTGACGTGTTACAACACTTGCAATTTGTGCAACTTCTGCCTTTGTTAATTCTGCTGATTGCACAAACACATTTACGTTTGAACTTGAAGAAGAAACAATCGCATCACTGAAACCTTTGCCACGAATAATGCCTTCTGTAACCAATTCTTTTTCCATCAATTCAATAAGTTGTTTCTTACCTTCTTCAGCTTCTTTTTTAGCACTTTCGCTTGAAGATGCACTTGTTAAGATTGAATCATAAAATTGGATTTCTTGTGTGCGGGTTGCTTCCCTTTCTGTGCGATATGTTGCATAAAAGTTTGCACTTGTTGTGCTTGTTGGTGTTGTTTTGCTTGATAATGAACTGTTCAACGCAACATTAACATAGCCAGTAACCAACAACAAAGCAACCATAACTGATAAAATTATAATCTTTTTCCTTTTGCTTAATGGTTTTTTCATAAATCCTCCTATTCACTTGATAAAATTTCAATGTTACCATTTGTAACGTCAACCACTGCCTCGACAGCGTGCAGCACTTTGAGTCGCCTTGCTGTGTCATTTAGCCCTTTAGCTGTAATAATGATACCTTTGATTGGTGGAAATGTGTTGATTGTAATTTGTGAGTTTTCAACGCTAACCTTTGACATGTCCAGTGTTATAAGCACTTTAACATTGCTTACACCACCAATATTTGAAAGAACATCTTCTAAGTCGCTTTCTAAATTATTGACGTATGCGGTGATAGACATATCATTTTGAATATTGGTTTGAGTTTTTGTTTTGCCACTGCCACCACTTGAACTGGACAAATAAATCAACAACAGCACAACCACAAACAATATTGAGATGTAAATTTCGATGTGCTTGATATTTTTTATTTTTTCAAGCCATTTAAATTTGATTTTTTTATCTTCACTCATCAAATATTATCACCTCGTTAGATAAATTTGTGTGTTGTTGCACCACTTCCGTTATCAACTCATATTTATTAGTATGCTTGTCCGTTGGCTGATAGACCATATTTTTAAGGTCGATTAAACACGATTTATATATAAGTTGATTGTTTTGCCAATCATAATTGATTTTTACTTCAATGTTGCTTACGCCTTTTTGCTTTAAATCTTCAATTATTGTTGTTTCAACTGATTTGATTTTTTGCGTGTTTATATAATCAATTAAAGTTTGGCTGGTTTCAAAGTTGTTATAATCTAAATTGATATTTTTGGTTTTTGCAAAAAATGTTATCAAAGGGTTTAAAATAACCGCCACCACAAATATTGAATATATGCTTTTTATGTATTTGCTTGTTGACCCAGCTGGCAAAACAATATCTATCAAAACACCACACAAAGTTATGCCTAAAATACTTATTATATATGCTTTCATTTTACACCACCACATTTGCACTGGTTACAACTAATCCAACCGACAATAGATACATAAAGCCTACCGCAATTATTGCAGAAGAAAGCATTGTTATTGATTTAGATACGCCAGTTAAGAAATCAGATGTTTTGCCTTCTCCAATTGTCTGCAAAATAGCACCTACAAGTTTAAGCAAAAGGCTGAAAATTGCAATTTGAATAAGTGGTGAAATTATGGTTGTTATAACAAGCAATATTCCAACAAAACCAACTGCGTTTTTGATAAGTACTGTGCTTGCCAAAATTAAGTCCATACCATCTGCCAAATAACCACCCATAACAGGCAAATAACTTTTGATTGTGTATTTTGTTGTGCGTATGCTTAAACTATCAAATTTGCCTGCTGTAATGCCTTGCAAA
This sequence comes from uncultured Clostridia bacterium, assembly GCA_934725795.1. Taxonomy (GTDB): domain Bacteria; phylum Bacillota; class Clostridia; order Christensenellales; family UBA1242; genus Onthoplasma. The sequence continues at coordinate 2,114 of CAKVCF010000125.1, forward strand.
GCAAACACAGCAAAGAAGATTGTGAATATCAGCCCCACACTCCATTTAAAGAAACTTGAAATAAACGCATTAAACTTATTTAATTTAACATTGCTGTTAAGGTTAGAAATAATTGAAAACACAAAGCTAACCATAAATAACGGCACAATAAAATAGGTAAAGAAATCTGCAATGTAAGTGGACATTATTGCCACAACTGGCTGAAAAACTGATGCTGTGCTGGTTGCTCCTAGCCCTATCATAAGCGTTAACAGAATAGGAAAAATTGCGTTCATCTGCCCAGCCATGCTTTCTACTGCATGCGTGGAACTTGCCACCAAATTTTTTATCATTGCAATTATTAAAATGCTAACTGCCATAAAACACACAAGTTGAATTAAGTTTGAACTTGATTTTTCATTGAATTTAGATTTAAAGCCATTTAACATATTGCCTATAACACCTATTGCAACAATAACTGAAAGCATTGGCAGATATTTTAAAATTGAGCCACTAATTATGCCTAACATGCTGGTTAAAAGGCTTGAATAATTAACCGCATTTTCGCCAGATATAACAGAATAAACCTTGTTT
>CAKVCF010000126.1 GCA_934725795.1 uncultured Clostridia bacterium
AACCAATCGTAACTGATTGCCGCATAGGTTTTGTTCATAAAATCACAAGTTTTTGTGTTGCTTGTAATGCCAATATCAGTTTCAATCTTAATCAAATTTGTTGGTTCACTTTCGCTGGTTTTTGCAAATATACGCATAACTTTTAAGTCTTCGTCCATGCAGTAAAATGTGTTTTGATATTCAGCATAAAACATTTCAACACGTTCACGCACAACAATTTTAACTTTAACAACGTTAACAGTTTCAATTTGCACCACTTTAATTTCGGAATATGTTTGTTCAATATTATCAATGGCGGTTTGCTTGTCCACCATAAATATACTGCCCCCACGTTTAAGTTTGGAAGCTGTTAAAATATCTTCTTTTGTAACTGCAACGGCTGAACCTTCTTGCAATGAAATTTCAACATCAATTTGGCGCAGACGAAAAACAGCACCGAATAATACAAGAATCAGTGCTAAAATCGAAAGCAAAATTGAAGTTGTGATAATAGATTTTTTTGTCATATGCAATTTATTTTCAATCTAAACTATATTTTTGTTTGTTTTGCCAAATCGATGCCAAATCTTTATTCGTACCTATAAGTTGTGATTTTCAATTCAGCAATAACGGTTAAATTTCGCAATTTAATTGCAGCGAAATAGCACAAACAATCAAGCATTAATTAATTTATTTTCGCTTAATGTTTGCACCAAGTGAAGCTAAGGTTTGTTCAAAGTTTTCATATCCACGCAAAATAAAGTGAATATTGCCAACACTGCTGACACCTTTTGCACCAAGAGCCGCCAATACAAGTGAAGCACCACCGCGCAAATCTTGTGCATTTAATTTTGCACCATGCAACTTGCCTTTACCCCAAACTGACACATGCTTATTGTTGATAAAATTGACTATTGCACCCATTTTTTGGAGCTCTGGAACAATCAAAAAGCGGTTTTCAAACACTGTTTCAAAAATTTGTGTTGTGCCTACTGCAAAACAACTTAACACCAACATTTGAGATTGCAAATCAGTGGCAAAATTTGGATATGTGCCTGTTGAAAGTGCTTCAAACGAAGTTTGCACCCCTTCACTAGATATAGTTATTATATCATTTTCAGTTGTAATTTGACAACCAATTTGTTTTAATTTTTCAATTAATTTTGTGTTTTGGCTTGGCACAGCGTTGGTTAATGTTACTTTTCCGCCACAAATTGCTGTTGCCACCATATAAGTGCCAGCCACAATTCTGTCGCCTATCGGTGTATATTGTGTAGATTTTAAACAATTTACCCCTTGTATAGTTATTCTTTCTGTTCCCGCACCCGAAATGCGTGCGCCCATTTTATTTAGGAAACAACAAAGGTCAACAATCTCTGGTTCTCGCGCAGCATTTGATATTATAGTTTTACCTTTTGTTAAACAGGCAAATTGCACAAGGTTTTCAGTTGCACCAACACTAGGAAAACTCAACTTAATGTTTGCGTTATGCGCTTGGCTTGCGTCAAAGAAAATCAACTCTCCTACTTCGCAAATTTTAACACCCATTTGCCTTAAACCTTTAAGGTGAATATCTATTGGCCTTGCCCCGATTTTACAGCCACCAGGTTGCGTGATGGTTGCAGTTTTAAACCTTGCAAGCAAACTGCCAAGTAAAAAGATTGACGAACGCATAGTTTTCATCAATTCAAAATTTAAGTGCAAATTATTGGCATTTTGGCTGTTTATAATCAAATCTTTTTCAGTTATCTCTATATTCACACCTATGCCACGCAAAATGTTTAGCATGTTATCTAAATCGGTTATGTGCGGATATTCACAAATTTTAACCTTACAACTTGAAAGCAAGCTTGCAGCCAAAATAGGCAAGGTTGCATTTTTGCTGGTTTGCACCCTTACCCTGCCATTTAAGCGATTTCCGCCACGAATAATATATGTATCATCTTTTTGTTCAGTGATTGAAGTTGTTTGATTTTGATTTTTTGTTTTCATATATGTTTATATGTTTTAAAAGCCTATTTTGCTTGTGTTAATCATTCGCTAATTATTTTCATCATATTAACTTATCATATTAAACACACTAAATATTATATCTATAATTTATTTATTAAAATATATTATAATGGTTGTTTCATTTATTTTATAACATATAAACAACAAAATATGTCAACATTGCGTAATAAAAGTAACTAACAATTTTATTATCGTAAGTTCTATTCACACATAAAACTTATAAATTCAAATAAAAAAGCCAACTGATAGTCGGCTTTCTATTTTTATATTGTTGCATTGTGAATATCTGCAAGTTTATCTTGAACCATAGTGTTATATTTTTGCATAAGTGATTGATATTTTTCTAACAACTCTTGGTCGTAATTTAAACGTCCAGTTGAAATAACATCAAACAACCAAACAATATTGTCATACATTTCACTATTGTAGTTATCTATATCTTTATAACCATTAATTTTAATATTATCATTCAAATAACCAATAGTGCTATCTAACATTTGATTGATTGTAGGTGGAGTTTGCCTTTCTTTCTCTCCACTTGAATTTGTTTTTTGACGTAAATTTAATTGTCTTTCTTCTTGATTAAATTCAAAAGTTGGATTATCTAAAACTTTTTGGTTTTCAATATCAATATAACCTTTTATTTGGTCTGGACTTACAATA
>CAKVCF010000127.1 GCA_934725795.1 uncultured Clostridia bacterium
ATATGATATACATAACACTTGCCAACAAAGATGCGATGAAACGTTTGTATAATTATAATGTTGGTTCTTCAATTGTTGTTGATAATAAACTGGTAGACTAAAATTTGTATTTATGAGAATAAAGTTGCTTTGTTTAAGTAGGATTATCGTAAAAATAACATATCAATCTTATTATTTGATAAAAGCCACAAAATCAAATTTAGGTTTATTAAACAATGATTAAAAAATTAAACTAATTAAAAATAGATAAAATGCACCATTAAATTTGGTGCATTTTTTTGTGTAACAAGCAAAAAGATAAATTGGAAAGGAGCTTTTCTATTTATTGTTTAACATTTGGTGATGTAACTTGTTCAATATCTTTTTTTCTAAACGAGAGATGTAACTTTGTGAAATATTCATGCTATCGGCAACTTCTTTTTGAGTAAGCTCGTCATAACCATTTATTCCATATCGCATGCACATGATTTGCTTTTCACGCTCATTTAAAGTGCTTATACATTGTAACAAAAATGCTTTTTGATTTTCCAATTCGATGTTTTCATAAGTGGGCTTTGGATCTGGTATTGTTTCACCTAAAGTTAGATTATTTCCATCATCATCGCCAGCAAGAATATCATCTAAACTCATATCATTAATGCTTTTATTTATCTTGCGTAAATACATTAAAATTTCATTTTCGATACATCTGCTGGCGTATGTTGCAAGTTTGATATTTTTATCTAATTTATAACTATCAACCGCTTTAATAAGGCCTATAGAACCAACAGAAACTAAGTCTTCTAAATTAAGTTTTTTGCTTTCAAAACGTTTAGCAATATACATAACAAGGCGCAAATTATGTTCTATCAATTTTGCTTTTGCATTCAAATCATGCTCATCCTGAAACGCACGCACAAGGTTTTGTTCGGTGGTTATATCAAGTGGTTCAGGCAAACTTTCTGCAGTAAAAATATAGTTAACAATATTATCTGGTTGCAAAAAATCTGGTTTAAAAATTTTAAAATACAACCTTTTAAAAAATAGTTTTATTTTGTCTGCGGCAGATTTAAAAAATTGTTTAATTTTCATACTTTCTCCTTAAAATTTTACAAGCGTTTATAAAAATGCTGGTGATAAAAGTGCTTGATAATTGCCAGAACTGAATTTTTGGCTTGATACAGCGATCATGGCCGAATTTATGGTTTTTGTTTTATGATTTATTTTGATTTGCATTTCATCAATGTGATAAAGTTTAACTTGATTACTGCCAGAAACTGTTTGTAAGTTTATGCTTTGATTGGAATTTGATTTTAGTAAGTAATCTATGTATGTTTGTTTTGTTAGTTGAAGGTAGCAGTTTAAATCCAAAACCAGCACTGGCTGGCCATCTATGCTTAACATGTTGCCAGTGTCTAAAAATGCATGCAGTGATAATGTGTTGCCGTCTTTTTTTAGTTTAACTGAATATATTAAATTGCTTAAATTTAGTTTAAGTTTAATATGTCTTGCGGTGAAACTTAATAGATAACTGCCAATCAAGCAAACAGCTAGCACTTGCCATAAATGTACATTGTTTGCAAAAACAACTCCGCCAGATGTTAAGTTGTTGCCGCCGCACAAAGAAATAACCAATCCACAAAGCGATAATGTGTAAGCAAACAACAATAAAAGGTTGCTTAAAAGCTGCTTTAAATTTATTTTAAAACAAATTTTTAACATAACAACGGCACATATCACCTTTAAAATATTGATAATGACAGCATTTGTAACAAGGCCTGCACAAATAACATTAAATCCTGTGCCAATAATGCTTGCTAAAATCAATTTGAAAAAACTGGTTTTGTTTTTTGTTGTTAATTGAGTTAGTTTTAAAAGACACAAATTTATCAGGCTGTTTTGCAAAATGAAATCTTCAATATAAATTTCCATATTAAAAGCATACAGCAATAAATAAAGTTTTCAAATGTGTAATTTTGGTTTTGTTTTGGTTTGCTGTCGAAACAACACATATTTTTGAAAATTTGTTAAAGCGCGAATAGAAATTTTGGTTAAAGGCACAATATTTAAGAGGTGTTTATGGCAAGACGTGTTTATATTTGCGGGGTGGACACAAGCAGCCTGCCCAAAATAACTAATCAACAATCATGTGAACTTTTGCAACGCATTAAAGCAGGGGATGAAAATGCAAAAGATTATTATATTTTTTGCAATATGCGTTTGGTGCTTTCAATTGCGCAAAGATTTATAAATTGCAAAGAAAATATGGACGATATTTTTCAAGTTGGTTGTGTGGGGCTTATGAAAGCAATTGACAACTTTGATGTTTCACTGAATGTGCAATTTTCAACATATGCTGTGCCAATGATAATAGGCGAAATTAAGCGCTTTTTACGCGATGGCTCTGCAATGCGTGTGAGTCGAAGTTTGCGTGATACAGCATATCAAGTTATGAAAAGCAAAGAGCGTTTGCAACAGGACCGCGCTGATGAAGTTGGAATAGAAGAAGTTGCAACCGACTTAAATTTGACTATACGTGAAGTTTATGATGCGATTGATGCAATAAGTTCGCCGCTTTCACTTGATGATGCTTTGATGAATGAAAGTGATGAAGAAATGAAACTTAGCGACCAGATTGCTGATACTGAGCATTCTGTTGATAAGTGGATTGACC
>CAKVCF010000128.1 GCA_934725795.1 uncultured Clostridia bacterium
GCCTAATGGCATCGCTACAACATGCCAATTGTGGCATATTGCTTAACGCTACTCGCCAACTGAGCTAACAGTCCATAAAATATTAAGATAATTTGCAGTTGGTATCGCAACTACATTGTTCTTCCATCGCTTCGCTCACTCGTTGCCTAATGGCATCGCTACAACATGCCAATTGTGGCATATTGCTTAACGCTACTCGCCAACTGAGCTAACAGTCCATATTTATTATTAAAAGCAGTTGGTTTTGCAACTACATTGTTCTTCCATCGCTTCGCTCACTCGCTGCCTATGGTACCGCTACAACATGCTAATTGTGGAATATTTCTTAACGCTGAACGTCAATCTCTTAAAATTGATTTTCAAACTCTTAAATTATATCAGACTAAAAAAACATTGTCAATAGTTTTAAAGTGTTTATTTGAATAATGCTTATAATAAAGTTTGAATCAAAAAGCACTAATAAAACAATTTATTTACAACAAACGTTGATTTATGTACAATTAAATAAATTGGTTTATATTTTGTCTACATTAAACAAAAAAATAACATAAATACGGCAAAATTAAGGCTAAATAAAACAAAACACAAATAAATATATAGGTTTGTTTATCTTTAAACTGCACAGTTTTTCACTTTACACATATTAAACATAAAAAGCCGACTTATCAACTTATTCAATATTAACAAATTGGCTGTTATAAAGTTCAGCATAAAAGCCGTTTTGTGCAAGCAATTCTTGATGCGTGCCATGTTCAATAATGTCGCCATCTTTCATAACCAAAATCACATCTGCATTTTTGATTGTGCTTAACCTATGAGCAATAACAAAACTTGTTCTACCCTTTGTTATTTCGTCCATTGCTTTTTGAATTATAAGTTCAGTGCGAGTGTCCACATTACTTGTTGCTTCGTCCAAAATCAAAATTGGATTCGAACCGCGTCAAAACACTCACCTATGCGAATTTGCCTATGCAAATGTTCGCTTTTGCTCGGTTTTTCCTTTACCCCACAATCAATCTTTATTGTGGAGCCCCTATCGCGTTGGTTCAAAAAAATAATAACCTAACACTTTTTTAGGCTACTATCTTCTATTTTCTTTGGCTGGGGTAGTTGGATTCGAACCAACGAATGCTGGATTCAGAGACCAGTGCCTTACCGCTTGGCGATACCCCAATACTATTATTAGTTTAAACTAAATCCAAATTTTTTGCAACACTATTTTTAAGTCAAACAAAAACTTTGTAAAATATTATCAATGTAATTATTAATTTTCTCCGCCATGATAACATTTTTATAGTTTTAAATTTTAATAAAAAAACCACCTAGAAAATAGGTGGCCTTTTATTTATACAACAAATCAACATTTTTATCAATGTAAAATGTAATATGCAAATTGAGTTATTCAAAATATATGTCTATAAAAGATATATGTTATAATTAAATTCAAATGCAAAATTTAGTTTACAATGTTAAAATGTGTTGGAATTTCAGTTTGTTCTACGGCGTTTTCTTGTGAAATATCGGCATCTTGTTTATCGCTAATCTGCCCTAAATTTGCAACTTGGTTATTACAAATGTCAGCCTGATTGTCTACTTGACATGGCTCAATTTCTTGCTTTTTTTGTAAGGTGCTTTCTGCCAAAATATTTGCATCTTGTTCCATTCCTTTTGAAAGTTCAGCAGAGTGGTCAGTTGCTGTATCTATAACAGTTGCATCTATATTATTTTGTTTATTTGCCACAAAATTCAAGTTTTCTGCAAGTTTGTTTAATTCTGCATATTTATCTTTTATGTCTTGCGAAATTTGTTTTATAAGAACTTGTAAATCATTTTCAGCAAGGTCATAATCAGCCGCATTTTGTTCTGCACTGGGAATTTCGCCTTCCATAATTGCTTCAAATGCTTGATTGTCCAACTCAATTGAAGGTTGTTCCACTGCGTTTAAATTATCAGTATTTTGTTGCAAATTATCTTCACTATGTTCAGCATTTTTTATTTCTTCGCAAGCTGGGCAAGGTTGTTCTTCCACGCCCGCTGCATCTGTTTCTTGTGTGCCAGCTTCATTCGCATCAATTTCAGGTAAAACAGCCTTTGCTGAACTATCTGTTTCATTATTTTCATTTTGGTTAGCATTGTCATTTTCTTCTGCCAAAGCACAACCTTTTTTATGTTTTATCGAACTGGTTGTTTTGTCAGTTTTTGTTTTTGTTAATTCTGTGTCTTTTGCTGATTTGGTTGGGTCGTTAATTATGCCAATCACAACTAAAAGACCAAGCAAAGCGGTTACAATTTCGTTGATGTTTGCAATGTCTAACTTGATATTGAAAGCCTGCAAAATAAGCAAAGTTGCACTAACGATAGAAATCCAAAAGTTATAATTGGTTAGTCGGTTTTTCCATTTCATTTTTGCTCCTTTCTGCCCTTAGCGGACAAGGTAAAGTGCGTGTGTTTTTCACACTTTGATTTTGTTTTAAAGTTTGCAAATATTGAAAATAAACATTAAACCTTTTAAGTAACAATAAATCTATATTCATAAAATTTTCAAAAAAATGTAAAAAATTTTTAAAATTAATTGATTTTTGCATTAATTTTTGCGTTTTTAATAATATTTTTTTAAAAAC
>CAKVCF010000129.1 GCA_934725795.1 uncultured Clostridia bacterium
TTACAATATCTAACTGAAAACCAAGCAGGATTGGTTAAAATTATTTTAAGCGACACAAACACTGAAACAAAAAAGATTATAGTTCACAAAACCACCATAAAAGGGCAAACAAAATGGCAAATTGAACGATATATCGGGGCACAAGTGTTTCATCAAAATGTTGATTTTGATGTCGTTTTAACTTTACCTTTTGCTGATTACAAACAAATAACAGTGCAATGTGCAAATAAAACTGGTGTGTTTTCTGCAACAAAATCAGGTTTTAAATTGAAGGAAAAGCAAACTGAAACCAAACAAACAGCGGTGGAAGAGCATAACAAACAAAAACAATATTTTATCAATGAAGGTGATGATGTTCCAGCCTTAGTTGACTTAGGTATCTTCACACGTGAAGGTAAAATTGTTGCTGCGATGTATGATAAATTCAAACAAATCAACAAGTTTATTGAAATTATAGATAGCGAACTAAAAAATTACAATCAAGAACAAATCACCGTGCTTGATTTTGGTTGTGGCAAAAGTTATTTAACCTTTTTGGTATATTATTATTTTGTTAAGCTACGCAAAATCAAAGCAAAAATTATAGGCTATGACCTTAAAAAAGAAGTGGTTGAGCACTGCAATCAAATTGCAAAAAAATATGGCTATGATGGCCTTGAATTTGTTGTTAGCGATGTTAAAAAAGATGAACTTTACAACAACAAAATTGATATGGTGATAAGTCTACATGCTTGCGACACTGCAACCGATTATGCACTCAATTTTGCAATAAAAAACAACGTAAAATATATTTTTAGTGTGCCTTGTTGTCAGCATGAAATCAATTCAAGCATATCCAAAGCAGGGGATTTTGATATTTTGCTTAAAGATGGATTGTTTAAAGAACGTTTTTCTGCACTTTTAACTGATGCTATCCGCACAGAAGTGTTGCGTGCTGTTGGTTATTCAGTGGACGTGATTGAGTTTGTTGATTTTGCACACTCGCCAAAAAACGTTATGTTGAGGGCAACAAAAAACAGCACAAAAAAATCTTATCAAGCACTTGTTGATTTAAGCCATAAATATAAATTTAAACAAACTTTGTTGGCATTACAAACTGAAAAGTAAAATTATCAATATTGTTTGCCAACAGAAAAATATGGTTAAAATTCAACAAATTTGTTGGCTGGATTAAACTTAAATCAGTGGCTAAAAAGTTTTACTTTTAGCTTAAAAAGTGGTATAATTAAATTATTAAATTTAATTTGCAAAAAACATAAAATTTATTTTGCAGAATATGGCAAAAATTTAATTTACAAACTAATTAAAGTTTTTTATAAATAGTTGCCAAATTTGATTTGTAAAATTAAAACCGAATTTAATAAAAAACAAAAATAAAAATAAAAAGGAAAGAAATATGAAAATAGTTGTTGATGCTTTTGGTGGCGATTACGCACCTTATGAAATTGTTGCTGGTGCTGTTAAGGCTTTGCAAGAAAATCAAGACCTTAAAGTTGTTTTGGTTGGCGATAAGGATAGAATAACTGAAATTTTGCAAGAATTGGTTTTTGTTAGCGACCGCCTTGAAATTGTGCACGCACCAGACGTGGTTACAAATGACGATGTGCCAACAGTAGCAATCCGCACAAAAAAAACTTCAAGCATTGTTGTTGCTTATGATTATCTTAAAAATAATGAAGACGCAGTTGCTTTGGTGAGTGCTGGCAGCACAGGTGCTACATTAACAGGAGCAGTGCTTAAATTAGGCAGAGTTAAAAATGTTTCTCGTCCTGCATTGGCACCATTGCTTCCAACCATTAATGATGGAAAAGTTATGTTGGTGGACTGCGGCGCAAACGCAGATTGTAAACCTGAAAACTTGCTTGATTTTGCTGTTATGGGTGATATTTATATGCGTTCACTTGGCATTAAAAAACCACGTATTGGCTTGCTTAATATCGGCACAGAAGAAGAAAAGGGTGATGAAGTGCATAAACAAGCATATCAGTTGCTTAAAAATGCAAAATTAAACTTTGTTGGCAACATTGAATCACGTGATGTTTTGCGTGGCAATGTGGACGTGGTTGTTTGCGATGGCTTCTCTGGCAACATTTGTTTGAAGTCAATGGAAGGCATTGCGGAAGTGTTGTTCAGCGAAATCAAAGAAATTGCAAAGTCATCATTCAAGGCAAAAATTGGCGCTTTGTTCCTTAAAAAGAGCCTTAAAGGTTTGAAAGGTAAATATGACTATACAAAATGCGGTGGTGCACCACTTTTAGGCGTTAATAAAATTGTGCTTAAATGCCATGGCAACAGCAAAGCCCCTATTGTGGCAGACACAATCAATCAAGCATATGAACTTGCAAAAAATAAATTAGTTGAAAAGGTGGCGAAAGCAGTTGAAAAAAGCGAAAAATAGTTTTATTGAGTTGTTTGAAAAGTGCAGTGAGGACCTTAAAACTTTGGCTTTCACTCACTCTTCTTACGCACATGACCATAACACTCAATGCAACGAACGTATAGAGTTTTTAGGCGATAGTGTGCTTTCAACAATTGTAAGCGATTATTTATATAAACATTACCATTATGTTGAAGGCAAAATGAGCAAAATCCGTGCAAGTTTTGTTTGCACTGATAGCT
>CAKVCF010000130.1 GCA_934725795.1 uncultured Clostridia bacterium
ATGTTGTTGCCTGTGCCAATCTTAACGGTTGGAACTGCACTTACATAATCAAACACATATTCGCCAATTGTAAGCACATTATCAACAATTGAGTAGGTTGTTTGGTCGTATTCAGTTTCATTGAGCTTAAATTTGTTTTGACCAAGATACTGCAAAGTTGTAAGGCCTGTTTCAGTTGTGCCAAATGTTTCAACATAATAGAACAAGTTAAGCTTTTTATTGCTGTAAATGGCATTTGTTGTATTGTCATCCACATTGATTGCTGTGCTAACATTTGGTGCTAAGGTTATTGTTGCAACATTACGCACTTTGTAAATTGCAAAATATGGTTGAATCTCTTCCCCTGCATATTTGTATTGAATACGATAAACAACATAATAATCAACTGGATCATCAGCTTTTGATTGTGGCACAAGTGGTAAAGTTGTTTTTATAACAACATTATCTAAATCTGCTGAACCATCATAGCCTGTAACTGTTGTTGCTGAAGCAAATGTGTTGTTGTTTAACAAATAATCCATATCAACATAACTATTGAATGTTGCCAAATCTATAATGGTATATTCCGCTTTAATTCTATAATCCACCTTGTTGCTTTCAACATTTGATGTGGACACTATTGCAGGATTGTTAGATGTGCTTGGATTAACAATATCAACTGACTTGCCTGAAGTGTATGACACACCATTATCAACAAGCGGATATGTTGGATTGTTTGCATAAGCCAATGTTTGCAAGCCAGTAACATTGATATCCCAGTATTGGCGGAAATAACCGCTGTTTGTCTTGTAAGCTAGGCTTATTGTTACTGTGCCAGTAAAGTCGCGTTTAAAGTTAAGGTTGTAACTTGAATCAAGTTCAACATAATTGCTTACAACATTTCCTGTATAATCCGCAACTTCAACTTGACTTACTGCAATTGTTGTTATGTCTGGACGGATTGTGATTGACACGCCATTTTTAACATAATTCAATGTTAAACCTAATGTATCTATCAAACTTGTTGGAATAAATCCTGTTATTTTACTGTCTGTATAAGTAGCAGAAGACACTAAGTTATAATTTGTACTGAACTGACTGCCAGGTGCAGCAGCTTCTCCGTTAACCATAAATTGAATATTGCGTTTGATTGTTATCACACTTTCAACAACATCAACAATTTGGTTGGCTCTGTCAACCTGAATAAATGCATTCAATTGCACTTGTTCAGGCACTTGGTATGTTGTGATTGTGCTGTTTGATGTGTTGTATTCAAACAAGTTATTTGAGTTTGAAGTGATATAAACTTTGTTGCCATCAATAACATAATAGCTTGTGTTTAATATCAAATTATAACTGATATCGTCCACGCTTGTATTTGTTGAGTTGCTTGTTATTTCAAACAAATCTTTCAATTCAAATGTTTCAGTTGCGTAAAATTCTGTTTTATTTGCAGCGATATTATAGTTAAAGATATTCATTGTAAAGCCTTCACACACAAGCCCTGAGTTTGTGTAAATATCAAAGCTTACAACCAAATTTTCACATAAATCACTGTTCACACCACGTGTCAAGTTAAACAAAATTTCACGATATTCGTTGCGGTAAATCGCAAGTGTGTAACTGATTTGACCTTGAGTTACATTGAGCATATAGCTGCCTTCAATCTCAACGCCATTATCGTCTGTTGCTTGTGATAATTTTATTGTTGCATTATTGCCGTTGATTGTTGCAGTTTTTCCAACAATCTTGAATGAATTGTTGCGAACATCATAAATTTTTGCAATTTTGTTTTGTGTGTTGGTTGTTGAATAATCAAAACCAGCATCTTTATCATTATCTTTAATCACAATTGAAGCATACTGTCCATTTGCGTCATTCCAATTTGAATGATTTGTTAAGTATGTTTGATCTTCACTATCTGCCTGATAAACCAATTTATCTGCTTCGGTTAAGATATTTATGATATAAGCTTCACTCTCCAAACCTGCGGCATTATTAAGCCTTAACCAAGTTTGTGTTGTGCTTGAAACTGAGCCAACAACAAGATTATAATCGCCATTAAGAGCATTTGATTCATAGCGTAAACTATCGCCTAAAACAAGTTCTAAATGGTTAGGATTGTTTTTGTCAAAGAAACCCATTTTTTCAGCATTAAATGTTTCAACAACATTATCTTTGCCTTGTGCGTCAACGCCCGCTACAAGCGACATACGAATTGAAGAATAAATATCATTTTCGTTTGCAATTGTTGCTTCATCATAAGCATTGCTGAATAAATATGCCAAAATATTTTCTTTGTTTTGATTTGTTATAAAGTTATCGTGATTTGAATTTTTAACTGTGTAATTTGCCTTTAAGTTTGTGTAAGTTGCAGGCAATGTAACAAATAAGTTGATTGTTAAAGCCTTGCTGCTATCATTTCTGTTATATATCTCTTCTTCACCAGCCAACAAATTGATAGTTAAAAGGATTGTTTTGCTTTGAGCCATGTGAACAAAATTAATTTCAGCGGTTTGCTCAATGTCAATTTTGCCGTCCGCAGCCAAAAGTGAGCCGTTTCCATTTTCATCCACGCTTGAAACAACATATTTTGCACAACTTTCACCTTCTAC
>CAKVCF010000131.1 GCA_934725795.1 uncultured Clostridia bacterium
TAAACTATTCTATCTAATTGCCGCCAGCTTCATTTTCTGGCTTTTTATCTTTTGATTTTTCATGTTTATTTTGCAAAAACAAAATATAAATTGCAAGCATAACACAGCCAATACATAAAAAGCTATCTGCAATATTAAAGATTGGAAAACTTGGCCAAAAATCTAAATAAATAAAATCGCGTACATAGCCTAACACACAACGGTCCACCAAATTGCCTAATGCTCCACCAACCACAAAGCCAAATGCAATGCAATAAAACGCATTTTTGTTTTTAACAAAATGGTTATAGATAAAAAGTGCAACAAGCATGAATGCGGTAACAATGATTAAAGCCAGAGTTTTACCTTCAAATATGCCAAACGCAGCCCCTGTGTTGCCATGATTTGTTGCAATAGACAAAACACCAGGAATAAGGTTATAGTATTCAACCGCAGATAAAAAATGTTTGGTTACAAGGTCTGCAACCAAAACACATATAATTGTAACCAAACTTGCAATAAATTTTTTCATATCCGCCTTTTAATCGGCTTAACCAAGCAAAAATTGTTAGCCTTGTTGTTCGCTATCTGGACGCAAAATTTTGTGGCCATTTGGTGTTAAAATAAACAAATCGCCATGCCAACGATGGATGCTGCCATCTAAGCCATAAAGCGCACCAGACAAAAAGTCCAAAATACGTTCGCTATCTGCTTGTGCTATACCTTCCAAGTTAACGGCAATGGTTTGCCCTTGTTTTAAATAGTCAACCACTTGTTGAATCTCTTTGTGAGATTTTGGCTCAACCAAAATTATATTGCTTTCACTTTGTATGCCAAAATTGTTAAAGCTGGTTGCAGCAAAACTTTCAGCCGTGTTGGTTTCACCTTTAACACGCTCATGCAAATTAAAGTTTGCATACTTATCTTCTGTTGCAACTTCTGTTGACTTCTTTTTCTTTTTATTATCGCCTTCAAAGCCAAGGCCATTCATTATCCAATTAAAAAATCCCATACGCAACCCTTAACCAAAGATTTGCTTTCTCAACATATTATATTCATCGTCAGTTGCAATTTCAAACTCATGCACAACGCGTTCGTAAATTGCAATAACCTCTTTATTTGTAGTTTTCTTGCTTGCTGCATCAAGCATCTTTTTTGCAACAGCAATAGCCCCTTGCCTATCTTGTTTGATGCTGATTGAAACAATCACTTCAATTATGTCCATACATTTATTTTCAAATTCTTCTTGGTTTGACATACAATTCTCCTTAAACAATATTTTAATCGCGCAAAAAATCTTTGTCAAGAAAATATGCCATATTATTAGCATAGTAGTTATTATTTTTATTATCTTAGAAAAGTTAAGTTTTAACAAATAAACACTAAAAAAATTCTAATTTTCAACTTTTAAAAAGCTTATATTTTTATAAATTTTTTAATAGTAATGCTTACTTAACAACTTGACACTTAAAACTTGATTCAAACAAAAAAGCGTGCATTTTTTACGCACGCTTTTTGCTTTATATAGCATTATTAAACGTTCAAATCAAACCGATACAAATCAGTTGGTTTAACATTTGCTTTTGCCAACGTTTTAACCAATTAATCAGCAGGCAATTTCCACCTTACAGCAAAGTTAACTTCAACTTGATTTTCAACACCTGACGAATCAGTTTTTGTGTAAGTTAACCTATAATTAACTTTCATATAAGTTGCGTCAGCGTTTGCATCTTTATATTTAGTTAAAGTTTCAGTATTCATAACAATTTGGTAAAGGTCATTTAAGCTGATATATGTGCTGTTACTTTCATCATAAACCAACACGTTACGGCAATTATCAATGTTGTTTTCAACACTTGAAATATCAAATTCAACATAGTTTGTTCCGTCTTCATCTGTTGTTGGAGCATAGTTCACAAGATAGGTAAGTTCAGGCAAATCAAATCTCACAACGGCAACCAAATCGCTTTGGCTTAATGCCAATTTTGCAAGAATGTATGTTGAATCTTTATTGTCTTGTTTTGCTTTAAATAAAGTTTGTTCAACTATTGTAACCGCACTGATATCATCTGTTGATATATCATAGTTAAATTCTTCAACACCTGTGATTGTTAAGCCTTCAATAGGTTCTCCAGTCAAAGCACCTTCTTCGTTGTTATAATATTTTTTAACAGATTGTAAAAGGTTAATTGTTGAATCTTTGCCTTCTTCATATTGAACGCGGAAGCAGTTGCTTTCACCTCTTGAAAGGTAGTCAACAGCATAAATTGTTGTGTCATCTGCAACCATAAACTTATAGTTTGCATTTACTTCATAAATACCTAAATCTCCACTGCCTTCTACAGAAACTTCGTAGATGGTGTAAGTTTTTGAAGTTGCACCAGTAACAATTGTGAATGTGCTTACAGCTTCCAGTTTTTTAACAGTTAATCCATTGCCTTTGAACCAGTTTGCTTCAGGGGCACTAGTTGAAATACCTGTTATTTGATAATCTGTTTTGTAGCCGCCATCTTGGAAGATTTGTGAAAGCCATAAACTGCCTTTTGGTGTGATAGAATTATTGCCACTTAAACTTACATCAAAC
>CAKVCF010000132.1 GCA_934725795.1 uncultured Clostridia bacterium
AAGTTTAGCCCCTCAAAAAATGATTATGCATCTATTGATAAATTTATTAAGATAAGAAAATATAACTCACGACTTTAATAGTTGATGAATTTATTATTAAAATCGTCAATGGACTTAAAAGGGCAAGTCCGCTAAAATGCGCTGAGAGCGATTCTGCGATGAAAAGTTAACCAATTACTCATCTAACTTTTCAAAAAAATTTGGCAGTTTGATAGCTTTAGATAAATTTTATGTCAAAGCACAAATTTTAGTTTAATTTTATTAAATTTCATAACTGACTAATTAAAGAAAAATTTTACGATAAATTATTGTAACAAAAATTAAGATTGTGCAAGTAAAGATTTAAATTCATATTATAAAGTTAATTAATAAGTATGTTAAATTAATAAATCAAATTTGATAAGTTTTATAAGATTGATGTAAAATTCAGTCCACACAAAAGTTTGACGAAATATTGTATATATTAAAGATTAATTATCAAAATGTGGACAAAATTGCGGTTATCCACGCAAAAACAACCATATTTAGTATTATCTTTGCGTAAAAGAAGGCTTTTACGCAAAGATATGTATTTAAGTTTGCACACTGCCCTATGGATATCCACATATACCATTTTGGCATTTATTTAAAGTTGAGCTATCATTTTGATAACACTTTGTCATAAAACTATACCTTTCTACCCTAGCCATATTGATATGCAGATAATAAAAAAGCCACCATACTTTAATGATGACTTTTTTTATCTTTGCATTAATTAATATTCTGCATGTAACGAAATTTTTAAGTTGTAACTATCTTCTTATTACAAAATGTTTTTTGAAAATTTTAATGTGTTATTCGGCTTTTAAATATGTGTTCACTATTTTCAATTTTATTGAAGCAAAGTTTGAACTGCATTTATCAAACCAATTTTACCTTGAGTGTAATTTATGCAACCTTGCAGATAACCAGCATATGGTGGACGTATTGGACCATCGCAACTAAATTCAATTGTGCTGCCCTGGTTAAAGCTGCCACTTGCCATTATAATTTTATCTGCATATCCTTCCATTTCGCATGGTTCTGGAACTGAGTTACTGTCCACTGCACTACCCTGTTGTATGGCCTTAACAAAATTGATTAATTTGTTAGGTTCATTAAATTTGATACAACAAACAATATCGCTAATAGGTTGTTCAAGTGTTGGTATAGTTGTAAGGCCAAGATTTGATATAGCCATACTTGCTAAACGAACCAACTTAACACTTTGTGCCACAACGTGTGGTGCACTGAAGATGCCTTGGAAAAATGCTTTATAACCTAATTCATAGCCACCAGCATCAAATCCAACAGCAGGGCTTGTCATTTGATATGAAATCAATTCAAGCAAATCTTTTTTACCCGCGACATAGCCACCGCAAGGTGCAATGCCTGCCCCAAGGTTTTTAATCAAACTGCCAGCAACAACATCAGCTCCAACATCAGTTGGTTCAAGTGTTTCAGTAAATTCTCCATAGCAGTTATCAACCATAATAGTTGCATTGGTATGTTTTTTAACTTCTTTGATAGCACGTTCAATTTGTGCAATAGTTAATGCATTACGCAAAGCATATCCACGAGAACGTTGAATATAAATCAAATTTGGATTATATTTTTTGATTGCTTCTGCAATAGCTGGCAAGCCAAAATCGTTATCTACCAATTCAACTTGATGATAATCAATATTGTAATCTTTTAAAGAGCCAACATTCTGCCCTTCTACACCCCAAATAACATCATGTAAAGTGTCATATGGTGTGCCAGATAAGCAAAGCATATTTTGCCCTGGACGTAACAAACCAAACAAGCATTTTGATAGTGCTTCTGTGCCACAAGTTACTAATGGACTAACCAAAGCATCTTCGGTGTGGAAACAACTTGCAAAAACTTGACACAATTTTTGGCGACCTAAATCGTTATGACCGTAGCCGTTGCTGCCTGCAAAATGGTAGGCTTGCACATTATTTTCACTGAAAGCATTAAGCACTTTCAGTTGGTTTTCAAATTCAATTCTTTCAATTTCAGCAAAAAGTGGTTTACACTTTTCTTCTGCTGCATTAACTAAATCTATTGCTTTTTTATCTAGTTTAATCATCTAAAAATCCTTTTATTTCATTTTCGGCATCTTGCCTATTTAACAATTTAATGCCGTTTATTGTTTTTAAAAATGTAAGTTGACGTTTGCAATAATTGCGATTATGTTGTTTTATAAGCTCAATAGTCCTTTCTTTTGTTTGTTTGCCAGCAAAATAATCAAACCACTCTCTATAATCAATCGAATTAAATGCTTGCATATCAGCAGTTGCGCCAAGTTTAACTAAATTTTTAACTTCTTGCTCTAAACCTGCTTCAAGCATGATATCAACACGTTTATTAAGTTTGGCATATATTTCTTGCCTATCTGCCACAATTCCAACACAACAAATGTTAAAATCTTTTAATGGACTTTCACTTTTTTCAACTTCAACATTGTTTGTTGCTAATTCCAAATATCTTATAACACGTTTAATATTGTTTGGATGCACTGTTTTTGCTTTGTCTGG
>CAKVCF010000133.1 GCA_934725795.1 uncultured Clostridia bacterium
ACTTGGCATTATGTCAAGCGAAAAAGCAAATGAAGTTGCTTCAAATTATGACCTTGACCTTGTTCTTATTGCACCAGACGCAAAACCACCAGTGTGCAAGATTATGGACTATGGCAAGTTCCGTTTTGATGAACTTAAAAAATTAAAAGACCAAAAAAAGGCACAAAAAACCGCACAACTTAAAGAAATGTCTTTGAGTATGACGATTGATGACCATGACCTTGAGATTAAAGCAAAACAAGTTTGCAAATTTTTGGCAGATGGCAGCAAAGTTAAGGTCAATATCCGTATGTTTGGTAGGCTTCAAGCTCGTCCACAAGTTGGTGTTGAAATTATGCAAAAATTTGCTGAAATGTGCGCAAGTGTTGGTCAAATTGACAAACAACCTGAAGTTAATGGACGCAATATCTTTATGTTCCTTGCACCTATTTCAAAAAAGTAACAATAACTCGAAAAGTTAGATAACTGCATTTTACAAAATTTTATTTAAGGAGAAATATTATGCCAAAAATGAAAACAAGAAAAACTGTTGCTAAGCGTTTTAAACTTACTGGCACAGGCAAACTCAAAATGATGCACGATGGTAAAGGCCACATTTTGACAAAAAAATCACGTAAAAGAAAAAGAAATTTAAGAAAAACTGGTTATGTTTCAAAACAATATGAAAGAAACATTAAGGAAATGATTTAGGGAGGCCAAAGATGAGAATTAAACGTGGTGTTAACGCAACAAAAAAGCGTCGCGCAATTTTAAAAGACGCAAAAGGTTATCGTGGTGCTAAATCTAAATTGTACCGCGTTGCTCGCGAAGCAGTTATGAAATCTGGCCAATATGCTTACACTGGCCGTAAATTGAAAAAACGTGATATGCGTTCATTGTGGATTACACGTATCAACGCTGCTTGCCGTGAAAATGCAATTTCATATAGCAAATTTATTGCTGGTTTGAAAAAAGCAAATATCGACCTTAACCGTAAGGTTTTGGCTGATATGGCTGTTTGCGATAAGGAAGCATTTGCTAAGTTAGTAGAAACAGCAAAAAAAGCATAGTAAAGTTAAAGTTGGTGTAAAAGCCAACTTTTTTGCTTCCTTTCACACGAACGAAGAGAAGTGAATAACGAAGCATTTGCTAAGTTAGTAGAAACAGCAAAAAAAGCGTAGTAAAATTAAAGTTGGTGTAAAAGCCAACTTTTTTGCTTTTTATAGCGTTTTAATTTTTAAATTAAAATTTTATTAAAAATTTATATTCATTTGACATTAAGCGTTAACATATTTTAAAATATAATTAACATAAGGTCGAGGTTGTTACATAAACACTTATGTTTGAGGGAGGAATATGAAAAAATTAAAAAATTGGCTTGTGTGTTTGTTGCTTGCAGTTTGTTGCGTTGGTTTTGTGGCTTGTGGTGGCGATAAAAATAACGTTAATTTAAACCAAAAGCCAAACGTTGCAATTGAAGGTGATTTTCAACAAACTGAAGTTGCACAATTAAGCACAACTTTTGGCACAAAAGAAGCAGTTACAATTGATAATTTTGCACGCTATCAAGTGTACATTTCACTTGAAACAGAAAACTATTCACAAGAAACAAATATGGCTTTTGAGTTGGACGAAGAAGGTAAATTGCAAGGCATGGCAATGAAGGTGTCAATGCCAACAGAACTTGCAGGTGTTGATGTTACATGTTATTATAAAAACAGCATGTTCTACATAAGCATGAAAGTTGACAAATATACTTATGATTATAAATTTGATCCATCAAAATTTATTGTGGATAAAGAATCTGGCATAGATTTTTCAACATACACAGATATGCTTGATGAAATGAACATTACATCAATGCTTAATCGTTTATATTCAGCAATGGAAAATAGCGAATATTTCAATTTTGAAAAAACAGAAGATAACACAAAGTTTAAAGTTTCAACAAAAGAAGATGCTACACTTCCAACTGAAATGGACTGTGCTGATTTATCAATTGAAATTGAATTAGCTGAAGGTAAATTATCACAAATGAAATGTGTTGTTGGTGGCGATAACAACATTGAGATTTTGTTAACAAAAACTGATAAAAAAATCAAATATCCAGATTTTGATAAATTCTTAGATATTACAAACATGGCGATTGATTAATTTGTAAAATTAAATAAAACCTTTTAAAGAAGCCTTAGTCGGCTTCTTTTTTATTGCTTTTTAGGCTGAAATTAGAGAGGAATTTAATAAAAAGTTAAACTGATTGACAAAGCTAACAAAAATCTGTAACATAAAACAATACATATCAATATAACTAATAGGAGATAGTATGGATTTAGTGATAATGGCGGCAGGTATGGGCAGCAGATTTGGTGGTTTAAAACAAATTGAGCCGATTGATAGCCACGGCAATTTTATAATTGATTATTCTATTTTCGATGCAATTCGTGCAGGTTTTGACCGCGTTGTATTTATTATAAATAAGCAGCATTA
>CAKVCF010000134.1 GCA_934725795.1 uncultured Clostridia bacterium
GGTTGAAGGCTACACAGAAGACGAATACAAATATTTCGTGCTTAAAACTGGCCGTGGTGAACACACAGGTTATTTCACTGTTCATGCAAATGCAATTTATTATGTGTTTGATAAAGAACAAAAGCCAGAAGATAAGAAAGTTGTTGTTGTAAAACCTCAACAAAAAGCAGAAGTTAAGGCTGAAGAAGCAAAAGAAGAAAAGGCTGAAGAAGTTAAAACAGAAGCAAAAGTTGAAACAAAAACACAACCTAAAAAATCAACAAAAAAAGCAGAAAAATAATAAAGTAATTTAAAAAAATGCGGTTTTTGATACCGCATTTTTTTGTGCCTTTTTTGATTTAAAAAACCACTTAAAAAATTAATAAAAAATATAAACAAAAATTTAACATTTAATTGATAAAATTAATATTATGAAAACCTTGTTAAAACCTTAAAAAATGCCTATTTTACGTCATTTAAAGCCAAAAATCACCAAAATATGTTGCGTTAAAATTGTTCTTTATTTTTATCTTGAAAATAAGTTAAAGTAGGAGGACAATTTATGGAAGAAAAATCTAAAAAAGGTGGCACAATTTTAGCCATAATTAAAAGTTGTTTATTCGGTTTGGTTGTAACATTGATTGGCACAGTCATTTTGGCTGTGATTTTAAAATTTGCAGATATTCCAAACAAACTTGTTTCTTATTTAAACGATATTATCAAAGCAATTTCATTGTTTGTTGTAGTGCTGTTCTTGAAGAAATCTTCAAGCGAAAAATTGCTTTTGCGTGCAGTGATTGCAGGTGTAGTGTATTGGGTGCTTTCATTTATCATATTCTCAATTTTAAATGGCGGTTTCAGTTTCGATTTAAGCATTTTGTTTGATTTGCTTTTTGCAGTTATTGTGGCAGTTGTTGCAACTATCATTTTCAAACTCACAAGCAAAAAGACAGCATAGACAAAAAAGCATTTTCTTCTTTGAACAAAAATCGGCATTAATTTATCTCAATAAACCTATAAATTTAAACTTTTTGGGCTATTATTTAGTTATTATATAAATTAAAATAAGTTAGTTTATTAATTTGCACTTGTTTCGTTTGACAACAAAGCAAAATTTGTTTATAATCTAACTGATTTAGGAGAATTAGATGACTAAAAGACGCTCAAAAAGTTTATTTGTTATTTTCGCAATAATTTTAGTTGTTTGCTTGCTTGCATGCTTTGTTAATTTTACCTATCCATTGTCAATCAATGGCAAGTATTTTTCTTATTCCAATTTTGTTTCTAACTTAAAATTGGGCGAAGATATTGGGTCAACATACCGCATTGTTTATCGTGCAGAATTGCTTGATGGTGAAGTTGATTCAAGTTACGACAAATTAACAAATGCAGCAATGTCAAAATTGTTGCAAATTGTTGAAAGCGAAGGCTTTAAAGACGCAACTATCAGCAGATATGGGGAAGACCAAGTGGTTCTTCAAGTTGCAATTAATGGTGAAGATGATATATCAAATTTAACAAGTTTGGTTGGTGAACCAGCCAGAATTAGTTTTTCAGCAAGTGAAGATGCCAGCGCAGCTTTTGTTGACGCTTCAAACATTAAATCTGTTTCCGCTTATGATTACTATAACAGTGAAAATGGTGAAATGGTTTATTATGTGCGTATTGACTTTAATGATGACGTTAAAGAAAAAATCGCCACAGCAACAAAAGACGGCGGAAAAATTTACATTTATTTTGGTGAAGAACTATTCACACAAATGGATTTAGGCGGTAATGCAATCGAAGATGGTATGATTTTAATTCAAAGTGAAGCCTTCACAAGCCACCTTATTGCTAACACATATGCAAACAAAATCCGTTCTGGTATGCTTGACGTTAATTTAACAAAATTAGACGCTGGCAAAATGAGTGCAACATATGGTATGGGTGCAAACATTTATGTTTACGCAATTTTTGCAGTGTTTGCTGTTGCAGTGCTTGTGCTTATGGTCGTTAGATACCGTGATATGGGTTGGTTAAGTGCATTTGCAATGATGTTCTTTACTGTTATCGGCTTGTTCTTGTTGCAATCAATTCCAGCAGTTCATATCAATTTTGCTGGTGTTATAGGTATGATGCTTGGTTATATGTTAATGGCTGATAGCTTGCTTTCAATTTTGGAAAGTGCAAAACGTCATTATCAAGCTGACACAAAGTTGTATATAGCATTTAAACTTGCTTTTAAAGAAAGTTTGGTTCGCATATTTGTTAACAATTCATTGTTTGCATTGCTTGGCTTTGTTTGCATGTTTATGCCAAGTTTGGCAATCCAATCATTTGGTTGGGTATCATTTGTTTTGCCATTTGTAAGCGTGTTTGTAAGTTTGGCTTTAATGCGTTTGTTTGTTGCAATGTATCTTGCACTTAACAATGAAGATGGCAAAAAATGTAACTTCCACAAAGGAGGTAAAGA
>CAKVCF010000135.1 GCA_934725795.1 uncultured Clostridia bacterium
GCATTTTGTATAGTATGCTCATATTTTTGTAGTTTCAGTTTTTATTGCCTATTACATTTTTTATTAAGTTGAAATGATTTTTATAAACAATTGATAACGCCTTTATTTTGCTTTAACCATTTTTCAGCTGACTTGTATTCTGGCATACAATCTGCCACTATTTGATAAAATTCTTTGCTGTGGTTACGCACTATTGTGTGTGATAATTCGTGTATTATAACATAATCTACCACAATATTTGGTGTAAACAACAATCTGTAAGAAAAATTCAAATTATTTGTTGCACTGCAAGAACCCCACACAGTTTTAGCACTACCGATACGCACTTGATTGTAGTTGAAACCAAATTCTTTGGCATATTGATTAACCCTTATATCAAGTTGTTGTTTTGCATACTTTTTCAATAATGCAATCAAATATTCTTTGGTGTTTTTGTTTGGTAAAATGATTTGATTTTCAATTATTTTTGCACGTGTTATATTTTTAATTGTTATAACAAATGGTTGACCTAAAAGGGTCAACTCTGCACCATTTATTGGCACAAAAGGAGCATATTTTTGATTGTTTTCCTGCACCTGTTTAATATGTGCCGCTATCCATTTTGATTTTTCGTTTATAAATTTCTTTAATTGGTCTGGATTATAATTGTATGGCACACGTGCCACAAGCTCGGCATCCTTATTTACGCTTAAAGATATTGTTTTACGCCTACTTTTTATTATTTTAAGATTAACTTGCATTTTATTGCCCCTTAAAATATCAACTCATATAAAGCGTTATCTGCCGTGATTTTGCCTGATTTTATTTTATAGTCCAAATCAACGTATTTTTGATATAGCCCGATATAATATTTTGTGCCATTTTTTTGAACACTGCCCCTTGCCATTTTTACTGCATAAGGTTTTATGTTCAAAATTGTTGCCAATTTTGCATCATCTTTGTTTAATGCTATATATTGCATACGCCTAAAATATTTGCCAAGCAAAGCAAATATCTCGCCTGGGGTTTGTGATTTTGTCATAGTATTGAGTATCTTTTGATAGTCAGCATATGATTTTTTATCAATGGCATTTGTAAGCATAAAACTAACATATTCACTGCTGTTTGCAACTAAGTTTGAAACAATGGTTGTTGTTATCAAACTTTGACCTTGTGCATAGTCCGCAATTTTGTTTAATTCATTTGCTATTTTAGCCATATTGCCTGATGTTGCGTCAATAATGTAATCAAGGGCTTGTTCTTCAATATTAAGCCCGCGTTTTGCTAAAAAGTTTAAAATATACTTTGAAATATCTACCCTATCAAGTTTGCTGCAATCAACCTGCTCACCTACTGATAATTTTGCATTTTTAACAACAACAACTTGGAAATCTTCAAACTGATAGTTTTTGATAAAATTGCATATTTCAGTGCTTGGTGTATCCAAAACAAGCAAACGATAATCGTTACCAATAGGCAATGTTTCTAACTGTGCAATAAATTCACTTTTAGGCATTTTATCTGCATCAAATTTTGCAAAGTTAAATTCTTCCAAATCTTTGATAGTTGCATCTTTTATTAAACGAATAGCAGAACTGAGCAAAAAAGAATCATCACCATTTAAACAATAAAGGTGTTTTATCTCAGTTTTAAGGGATTTATTCAGTTCAATAAATTTCATATTTTTGATTATAACATAAAGGCAATCAAAATTGCAACTATTGGAAGAATAACTGCCAATTTATGTTTGTGTTTTGACACTGTTATTCGCGACATTATAAGCAACAATGCCATATAAATCACAACTGCGAAATAATGCACGCTTGTGGTTGCAAAGTTTGCAAATGGTAAATTGCCAAGCACACGAGCAATCAAGCCTATAAAATCAAAAAGATAATTAAGCGGATAAAGCAGATAACCTATGTAAGGTGTAATTAGTCCAAAGAAGCCAACAACAAAAACAATCATAAAGCCAATTGAAAATAACGGAATCAAAATAATATTTGAAATAATAGAAATTAAATTTATTGTTTTAAAGAAATATGCCATTATTAGCAACAGAGCCACCATTGTTGAAGCACTTATTGCCAAGCTTTCACTCACCACATTTTTCATTTTTGCTTTATCAAGCATTTTGGTAAACGACATATTTAACAAACAAATGCCTGTAACACAAGCAAAACTCATTAACGCGCTAGCATCAAATGCAAATAAAGGATTAAGTAAAAAGCAAACAATTCCAGCTAAACCGATTGCTGAAAGTGAATCATATTTGCGGTGAAAAACTGGTGCTAACAACATCACCATTGCCATAATTGCTGCACGCACAATTGAAGTTGAAAAATTGCAAAGGTAAACATAAAGTACCAGCAACACGCCGATAATCGTAAGTTTTATCCAATTTTTCAATTTAAGTTTCTTACATATCCAGTTAAACAAACCAACCACTATAC
>CAKVCF010000136.1 GCA_934725795.1 uncultured Clostridia bacterium
GTGTTAAGACAAGCAGTTTTGTTGACGAACAATCTGCCGTTAAAATCAAAGCCTGCCGCGATATTGCAGATGAATTGGAACAAATTGCACGCGATATTCGTTTAAAAGTGATTAACGGAGCAAAATTTTCTCAATTTGGTGTGGCGGTTTTTGGCCTTGATGCTTGCAGCGAACAAGCAAAGCAAATTTTTGACAAATACGAAATTAATTTTTACCTTGATAGTCCGCTAAAATTGAATCAAAGTGTGTTGTTTAAATTTGTGTGTGATATTTTCCGCCGTGAAGCTGAAAATTATGAGTTATCGCACTTAATTGATATTATCAACTCACCATTTTTTGTGTTGGATGAGCAAACTAAACAAAAACTTATTTTAAAACTTATAAGCATTGATTTTAAAGGTGAATTAACCACCAAATTTGATTTAGCAGATTTGAATCCAGCGCGCGATGCCTTGATTGCTTTTTTGCGTGCCTTTAAATTTGAAAATCAAACAATAGGGCAAATAAAACAAACGTTTGCACTTGGTTTTGAAACATATAAGTTTGCTGAAATTTTGCAAGATATTGCCAGCCAAACCTTGCTTTTTAACAAGCAAATTTTGCTTAATAAATCACTTGAAACAGTGATAAATTTGTTTGATGAAATTGAAAAATTTTATCCAACCTTATCGGCAAATCAACTTGCAGATATGTTTGCACGTTTAGGTGAAATTACAGAGATAAGCAATCTGCCACAAACACTTGATGCAGTTAAAATTGTTGATGCAAATAATTTTTGTGAAGAATTTGACTATTTGTATATTGCCAACTGCACAGCAGATAATGCACCAGCATTTAAAAACGACTGTGGTATAATTGTTGATGCGGAAATTAAAGAACTTAACTTTGCGCACAAACTTGCACCAACTATAGAGCATATAAATAAACTGGCGCGTTTACGCGTGTTCAATGCTTGTTTGTTGTTTAATAAAACTTTAACCATATCTTACTCACACACACAAAGTGAATTGATAAAAGAGTTCTGTTCTCGCTTGCAAAATACGCAGGGCGGAGCGGTGTTTAACTTGCATCCCGAATATGCTTTTGGTGGACAATATATCGCGCTTTCAAAGCAAGATTTTGTTGAGAAGAATTTGATATTTAACACCAACCTTTTAAGCAAATATGTGCAACAAAAAAGCATAATAAATTTGAACAAAACAAACGCTGAAAAAATAAAAATTGAAACTATAAGTGCCAGCCGTTTGGAAGATTATTTTAAATGTCCATTCCACCATTTTTTGAATTATACAATCAAAGTGCAACAACGCCCTAAAAATGAAATTTTGCCGTTTGACACTGGTATAATTTTGCACAAACTTTTGTTTAACTACTATAAAGCAAACAAACAAGTTGGCGATTTATATGAATTTGCAAAACAACAAATTTTCAGTGAAGTGGACACTAATGATAGGCTTAAAATAAACGCACAAAGCCCCGTGCTTGTAAATTTAATTGACGAAGCAGTGCGGGTTTTAAATGGTGTAAATTATATTGACCAAAACAGCAATTTTGTACCACAAAAATTTGAGTTTTCTTTTAAAAACAATACAGCCTTAAACCTTGGCAATGCGTATTTGACAGGGCAAATTGACCGTGTTGATAGTGATGGCAACAATTTGCGTATTGTGGACTATAAAACTGGCAAGGCTGAAGCCAATCTTAAAGAACTTTATTATGGCAACAAATTGCAGTTGTTTTTGTATGCTCTGGCGATGGAAAGCGTAAGCAAACAGCGTGTGGTTGGCAGTTTTTATTTGCCACTTCATAACAGCTACACAATGGAAGATAACAATTATTCTTTAACAGGATTTTTTGAAAATACAGAGCAAAATGTGCTTAATATGGACAAACGCTTAATACCTGGTGGCAAAAGCGACATTGTGAATATTTCTATGACAAACGATTGCCTTGCACGCAAGAGTGATAAAGCGTTGGAAACAGATAAATTATATTTGTTAAAAGAATATTCAAAAACTGTTTCAGCTGCCGCAATTGAAGAAATTAAATCAGGATATATAAATCCAACACCAACAGGTGTAAATCCGTTATGCAAAAATTGTCCATACAGCCAAATTTGTTTAAAAACTTGCCGCGCCATAACAGAGCGTAAACCAAAACAAGTTACAACCAAAAGTTTTGAAGGGGGCGAACAATGAATTTTGAACAAATACAGTTAGACATTATCAACAGTTCAGCCAAAAACCAACTTGTAAGTGCTGGAGCAGGCAGTGGTAAAACCACAGTTATGATTGAAAAAATTGCAAACCTAATCATTGAACAAGATGTGCCAATTACTTCACTTTTAGTGGTTACATTCACAGTTTTGGCGGCAACCGAAATGAGACAAAGGTTAGAATCAAAACTTAAACAAAAACTTGCCGAAGTTGA
>CAKVCF010000137.1 GCA_934725795.1 uncultured Clostridia bacterium
GATTGATGCATTACCAAACTATCTTTCAGCATTAGGCTATTTGCAAGATGACGAAACAAAGTTTAACAAATTTTGGCCTGCAGATGTTCACGTTGTTGGTAAAGAAATTGTGCGTTTCCATGCAATTATTTGGCCTGCAATTTTAATGGCACTTGACCTTCCACTTCCAAAACAAATTTATGGTCATGGTTGGCTTTTGTTTGGTAATGACAAACTCAGCAAATCAAAAGAAACAGGCAAAAAAGAAGTTATTGACCCTCGTGTGCTTGTTGCACGTTATGGTTTAGATAGTGTGCGTTTGTTCTTAACCAAAGAAATTCAATTTGGACAAGACGGCCCATATAGCCAAGATTTGTTCTTAAACGCATTTAACACAAACCTTGCAAATGAATATGGCAACCTTGTTTCGCGCACATGCGGGATGATTGGCAAATATTTAAATGGCACACTTAATAAAGCAGGTGAGTTAACTGAAATTGATAACGCCTTTGTGGCAGAAATTCGTTCCAAACGTGCCAAAGTGTTTGAACAAATGGAAGATATTAATCCAAGCGGAGCATTAAACACTATTTTTGAAATGTTCTCACGCACGAACAAATATATTGACGAAACCGCACCATGGGTGTTGTTTAAAGAAGGCAATATTGAACGTATCAACACTGTTATGAACTTGATAAGTGAAACTATTATCATTGCAAACACATTGCTTTTGCCTTTCTTAACAGATAAACCAAAAATGGTTTATGATAACTGGGGTTTGAAAGTTCCAACTTCATTCAATGAATATGCTGATTATGGCTTTATTGCTGACGGCACAACAGTTGTTAAAGGTGAAAATTTGTATCAACGTCTTGATATTAACAAAGAGATTGCAGAACTTAACGAAATTGCAAACAGTTAGTTTTCTTAAAACAAATAAAAAACATGTTTTTAAGTGAAGTTTAAAATAAACAAAATCTTCCACAAAAGGAGAAATATGAAACATACAGGCACAATCACCATTGAAACACCAAGGCTGATTTTAAGGAAATTTACTTTAAATGATGCACAACAAATGTTTGATAATTATTGCAGCCATGAAACTGTTACTGAATTTTTAACTTGGCGTCCGCACAAAACAATAGATGATACGCTTGAGTTTTTAAATGGCTTTGTTTTGCCAGCATATGAACAGAAAAATACATATCGTTGGGTTATCATTCTTAAAGAAACTAATCAGGTTATTGGAAGCATCGATGTGGTGCGTGCAAATGATGCAAAACGCCGTGCTGAACTTGGCTGGGTTTTAGGCGATGAATATTGGGGCAAAGGTTATATGCCAGAAGCTGGCAAGGCGGTAACAAAATTGCTTTTTAAAAATGGCTATGAAAGAGTGGAGGCTCTTCACGATGTTAGAAATCCTAAAAGTGGACGAGTTATGCAAAAAATCGGCATGAAACACGAAGGTGTTTTAAAACATTTTGAACCAAACAAAGATGATATTTTGGTCGATTGCGATATATGGGCAATCACAGATGAAAACGATATAAATTTATAAATTATAAAACCGCTTTAATTAGCGGTTTTTTGCTTGCCTTTTTGCTTTTTTGTTGGTATAATTACATTATATTTATATAATGTAAATTTTGGCTTTACGGGCTTAATTTTGCCTGTATATGGCAAATATTTAGTTATATGCTATTTTGTGTAAATAAACACGCAGATTAAGGAGATTTTATGCAAGACGAATTAAAAGTTACCGCTGACTATGGCGCAGCAGCAATCCAAGTTTTGGAAGGGCTTGAACCTGTTAGAAAACGCCCTGGCATGTACATCGGTTCAACTGATGAGCGTGGTCTTCACCATTTGGTAACTGAAATTGTTGATAACTCTATTGACGAAGCATTGGCTGGCTATTGTAACGAAATCAATGTTGAAATCAATGATGACGGCTCTGTAAGCGTTACAGATAACGGCCGTGGCATTCCAACTGGTATTCACCAAAAAGAAGGCATCTCTGCAGCAGAATTGGTTTTAACAAAGTTGCATGCAGGTGGTAAGTTCGGCGGTGGCGGATATAAAATTTCTGGTGGTTTGCACGGTGTTGGTCTTTCAGTTGTTAACGCTTTAAGTGAAACATTGTTGTTGGATATTTACCAAAACGGTCATCATTATCACCAAGTTTATCACCGTGGTATTCCAACTGATAGGCTTGCAGTTGTTGGAGATGTTCCAGTTGAAAAAACTGGCACAAAGGTTACATTTAAACCTGACTATGAAATTTTCCCTGTAACTGAATTTAATTATGATTTGCTTAAATCTCGTTTGCGTGAAATTGCTTTCCTTAACAAAGGTTTGCGCATTTCAATCAAAGACTACCGCGAAGGCAAGGAACAAGAAAATTTGTACCAATTTATGGTAGGCATTCAAGAGTTTG
>CAKVCF010000138.1 GCA_934725795.1 uncultured Clostridia bacterium
ACAAACCAAACGACAGTAAGCCATCAACTTAATATTTTAAGGTCTTTAAATATAGTTGAATGCTCACGCACTGGCAAAAATATTGTTTACTTTATTCGTAACACTGAAATTGAAAACGTGCTTAACGCTGGGGCAGACTGCATTTAGCAAGTTAAAAAAATTTTCATAAAATAAAGTATGAAGATTGTGTGTGTTTCTGGTGGAAGTTATAAATCGTTTTATTTAAACCATTTTGCAAAAATTAAGCGTTGTGATTTGCTTATTTTTAATTTTGGCATTATATACGATTATGTTGTTAAAGACGAATTATTGGATTATGGCATTGTTACAAAAGAGCTGCTATCACTTTCAAATTCGCTTAAAGCGGTGGTTGTTGCAGGTGTTAATGTGGTGCAGAATAATAAAACCACTAAATCGCTTATTGTGAGTGATGGTGAAAAGATTTATTTGTCAACATTAAAACTGGGCGTAAAGGTATGTTTAAATGACAATGGCAGTGAACCTTGGCAAGAAAATAATACAAACATCAAAAGAACACATAATAATGCTAAAACTGCAAAGCATGCTTATAATAACCAGTTTGTTGTAGGTTGTAAAACAACAGACTTTGGTAGATGCAACAAGATTGTTTTTACTGAACAAAAAATAAAACCTAACACAACACACTGCAATCCTAATAAGATTTATATATTTTGCAATAAATTTGGTGTAAATGTTGTGAAAAATAAACAAAATTTAGAATACAACTACAAAGTTAATATTATTAAATTGTAATTTATATAATAATTTTACAAAACTTTTTATTAAATTCAAACATAAAACCAAAATATATGGTTAAAAGCATTTATCTAAAATGTGTTTTTTTAAAGAAATATATACGATTTTTACACAACAAAAAGCGTAAATAGATTGTGTGCTATACAATTTTTAGAATTAATTTGGCAAATTTGAGGTTTTTGTAAAAAAATATTTTGAAAATCTTTTTTGTTGTGTTATTATATAAACATATAATATGGGTGGATTGTAATGTTTTAAAAACTTTTAATTTAAAAAGTAATTATAAACTGATACCAATTGCACATCTGCAATCTGCCAAAATTTCTAAATGCCAATTTTTGGAGTTAAAATGAAAAGAACAATTAGAGATATTGATGTAACAAATAAACGTGTTTTTGTAAGGGTTGATTATAACGTTCCAATCAACACTGATTTAAAAATTGTTGATGATGAGCGTATTGTTGCCACTTTGCCAACTATCAACTATTTGATTGAACATAATGCAAAAGTTATTTTATGTTCTCACCTTGGCAGACCAAATGGTCAAAGGGACACAAAACTTTCATTGCGCCCTGTGCTTTCACGCTTGAGCAAATTGTTGGACAAGCCTGTTTCTTTTGCTGA
Source organism: uncultured Clostridia bacterium (assembly GCA_934725795.1). Taxonomy (GTDB): domain Bacteria; phylum Bacillota; class Clostridia; order Christensenellales; family UBA1242; genus Onthoplasma. Next base: position 1,402 of record CAKVCF010000138.1, read on the forward strand.
AGATGTTTTGGCAGACAGCACAAAAGAAATGATTGATAAGATGCACGAAGGTGATGTGCTTATGCTTGAAAACATACGCTTTTATCCTGAAGAAGAAAAAAATAATGCAGACTTTGCTGCTCAGTTGGCAAGTTTGGCAGATATCTATGTGTTTGAAGCTTTTGCAACAGCACATCGTAAACATGCATCTACATATGGCGTTTCAAAATTGTTGCCAAATGCTATAGGCTTTTTGGTTGAACATGAACTTGAAATGTTTGATAAGGTTATGAAAAATCCAGCACATCCATTTGTTGCAATTTTAGGTGGTGCAAAGGTTAGCGATAAATTGCCAGTGGTTGAAAACTTGCTTGATGTTGCTGACACTATCTTGATTGGCGGCGGTATGTCTTACACATTTGTTAAAGCCATTGGTGGTGCTGTTGGTAGTTCGATTGTGGACAATTCAAAAATTGACCTTGCAAAAGAAATTTTAGACAAGGCTAAAGAAAAAGGTGTTAAAGTTGTTTTGCCTATTGATAATATTGGTGCAAAAGAATTTAGCGAAGATGCTGAAAGTAAAAGGTTTATGAGCGGCTTTTTTGATGAAGCTTACCAAGGTATGGATATTGGGCCAAAAACCATAAAAATGTTTAAAAAGTCCATTAAGAAAGCAAAAACAATTGTGTGGAACGGGCCACTTGGTGTTTACGAATATGACCGTTTCCGCAAAGGTACAAACAAGATTGCAAAATACGTTGCAAAAAGCAAAGCTGTTTCAATGATTGGTGGCGGTGATAGTGTTGCTGCTGTTCAAAATTTAGGCTATAGCAAGCGTATTACTTACATGTCAACAGGTGGCGGTGCAAGCCTTATACTTATGCAAGGTAAAAAATTACCTTGTGTTGAAATTATTGAAAATGTTTAATTTTTGAGGAATGGACACATAATTTTGTGTCCTTTTCTATTAATTTGGGGGAATTTATGGCAAAAAAAGGTTTATTGATTATTTTGGACGGCTATGGTG
>CAKVCF010000139.1 GCA_934725795.1 uncultured Clostridia bacterium
GCTTTCAACTTTGATTAAATCAGACATTTTGGCTGTTACAATTATTATGGTAATATATTTAATTAAGATCTTATTACCAATGTTTAGTTATTCATCAATTGGTTGGTTAGCTTACTACCCTTTCAGCCATATATCATTATATTCATTATTTGGAAGTGCTTTATTTGCAAATTCTTCAAATACATTCAACTTGTTATTAGGTGCAAAGGTATATTCAACCACTGGTTTATTTGTAACAATTATAACAATTGCATTAATTATAGCACTTTGCAACATTGTGTCATCTTATGTGTTTAAGCGTAAAGAAATCTAACTCCTTAGCTTATTGAAGCAAAAATTAATCAAGCAATAAATGCATACAAATTTGTTTTGATAGCTTATACATATCGTTATTATTAAACATAATAAAAAAACCACCATAAAATTTGGTGGTTTTTATTTTTTTACCTACTTTTTTAGAGCGTTTAAAGTGCCTTATTAAGTTTTTAAATTTCTATAATGGTCAGTTTATTATTAAAACACTATCTAAGAAATGTTTTGCAATTTAATTTGCGTTCTTTGCTATTTCGCCAGTTGCAAGTTCATCGCAACGATTATTATATTTATTATCGGCATGACCTTTAACTTTAATCCAGTTTATTTTATGTTTATTGTTAAACTCAATTATTTGTTGCCAAAGCTCGGCATTTTCAACTGGCTTTTTCTTTGCATTTCTAAAACCATTCATCTGCCATTTTGTTATCCAATCTTGTGTAAAAGCATTAACTAAATAGGCACTATCACTATACAAATCCACATTGCAAGGTTCTTTTAAAAGTTCAAGGGCTTTGATTGCGGCTGTCAGTTCCATTTGATTATTTGTTGTGTTTGGATTGTAACCACTTATTTCTTTCATCGTGTCTTTATAAAACAACACAGCACCCCAACCACCTGGACCAGGATTGCAACTGCATGCTCCATCTGTATATATTGTTACTTGTTTCATCTATAACTCCAAATTAGCATTATCGAATTTTGCTTTCATAAAGGCTGCATAATTGTTAGTTTTTAAGCCCTGTTCGTATTCTTCTTTAGAAATTTCTTTTGCAGATGCTGGAAATTTGTCATGCTTGACACCAGGAAATTTTTGAGCTTTCTTCGTGGCACTTAAAATATCACCTGCTTTTACAAACAATTTAACTGGCAGCGAATTTCCTGCCCCTAAATGGCCCATATGTACAATTACGCTATAATATTTCATATTTTTATTATATCAAAAACAATGTTTATTGACAAGAAATAAACGATTAAAAGCAAACATTGATTTATTTTTACATGATTATAAATTACGTTAATCCATTTATATTGTTAAGTATCTTATAATCTTTTTTAAATTATCAAATTATATAAAAAAAGTTTAAGTTACACTTGTTTAATGCAACTTAAACTTTTGTTTTTGGCAGGGGAGACGCGATTCGAACACGCAACCAATGGTTTTGGAGACCACTACTCTACCGTTGAGCCACTCCCCTAAGTGTTTTTATTCTATCATAACCTAAATTTATTGTCAACAATTTAAAATAGATTTATTGCCATATATAACTATACTTCTTGCTTTTAATTGCTTAGTTTATTGAAGTTATTATAGTTATACTGATAAATATTAAAATATAATATTAAAACTCATATTTCGCATTTAAAAGCATTAAATTTAACTGTTATTGATTTATTGACAAATTAATCATTAAACACTTTTTCGTTTAAAATAAAGCCGTTTAAACAGCAAAAAAGGGCGTTCATTATGCCCTTTCCTGTTATTTATTGTTATAATGCTATTTTTTACGCACAATGGTTTATTTTGCAGTGTCTGTAAACCTTGATTCCCTAATAACATTAACTTTAATGTGGCCTGGGTATTCAAGTTGAGCTTCAATCTCTTTTGCAATATCATGTGCCAAAACTTGTGCTTCTTCATCGCTGATTTGTTCTGGTTTAACCATAACACGAATTTCACGGCCTGCCTGGATTGCATATGTCTTTTCAACACCTGAGTGTTTATTGGCAATTGCTTCCAACTCTTGCAAACGTTTGATATAGTTTTCTAAACTTTCACGTCTAGCACCTGGGCGAGAACTTGAAATTGCATCAGCTGCTTGAACAATAACTGCTTCAAGTGTGCGTGGCTCAACATCGTTGTGGTGCGCTTCAATACAGTGAATAACTGCTTCACTTTCTTTATATTTACGTGCCAATTCAACGCCAATTGATACGTGTGTGCCTTCAACTTCGTGGTCAACAGCCTTACCCAAATCGTGCAACAAGCCAGCACGACGGGCAACCTTTTCATTTGCACCAACTTCGGCAGCTAACATACCAGCAATGT
>CAKVCF010000140.1 GCA_934725795.1 uncultured Clostridia bacterium
ACATAGTTGTTGTAAACTGTTGTAAGTTCATCAAATGAATCAAGTGCAACCAAGCGGAGAATAAACATTCCGCCACCTAAATCTTTATCAGCTTTTAAACTCACACTATTTTGTGCTTTGTTTATTGTTACGCCAAGTCTATTAGCAAATTTAGAAATCTCAACAGTTGTGTATTTGCCATTATTCAATACTGGATTGCCCTGTTCATCAGTTACAATCCTGAACAATTGATAATCTAAATCTCCATATTGACTAGCAGATTCAACAGGCTGATTGTAAATTGCTTTTGCATTAAATTCAGCCTGAGCGCTGCCACCATCAGCAACATCAATGAATGACATATTGATAGTAACAACACCATCTTCTTTGGTTAACACATCTCCTTCAAGTTCGATACCTGAAGATGCCACATATTTACCAAAGTTGATATTTATAGATCTTGAAACAGCAGTTCCTTCATCAAAACTTATTGCTGTAAATGTTAAGTTGATATAGTTCAATGATTGTTCTGGTTTCTTTATCAATTTAACAACAATATTTCCAGTAAGGTTTGTTAAAATGCTGCCATTGCTAAGTTCAGTTTTAACACCATTGTTGTTTAAGTAAACTTCAACGCAAGAACTATCACCAGCAATGTTTACTTTGATTTTGTTTATATTTGATTTTGTTTCAACAGTTTCACCTGCGCCAGCACCAAAAGATATAGAAGATGAAGGTGTTGAAAGTGCACTTTTAGCGTTATATGTGATTGTTGTGGTTGCAGCATCTGGATAATTTGAATTGATATAAACAATTTTTGCACCATTTGAAGATCCAAAGCCTAATTCAATGCTATTTATATTATTGTATACAGCCACTTCAAATTCTTTGGTTGTTTGTTGTTCAGTTATAATGCCGCCATCGCGTTTGTAGAAAGTTATTGTGGCAACAAATCTTGTCGTTTTACCACCTTGTATGCCCCAAATTTGGAATTTGTTTGCATTATCAACCCTGCCAATTGTTAAATATTCAACTGCAGTGCTTGAGAAATTCACATCTCCGTCTTTACCATATTTGGCAAGGCTAACTGAAGCAACTGATTTTTGTTCAAAGCTGCCAGTGGTTGACTTTTGACCAAATTGGATTTCGCTTTTAATATTGCTATTATTTACAATTGCAAATTTATCAAAATTTAAGCTATTCAAATCGGTGATGGTTGCAATATTTTGACCTTCTGTTTGCATAACAAAGTCTTCACTTTGCGCCACAAAAACACTTTTAACAGCAAAGGAATCTTCAAACAATGCATAATCACCAGTTTTGCCCGCTGAGATAGTGAGTGTTGCTGTACCTGTTGCATTGATTGGCTTTAAAGGTATTTGATAAATTTCATAATATTCGTTTGAAGTTGAATCAAGCCTTCTTCTGCCTTCAACCTGCATGATGCCAGCTGAAGCGAAGTCATTTTTGATATTAATGCTTGTTTTACCATTTTTGAATGCAAAATCGCCTGTTGTTGGCAAAGACAAATCAATTGTATCTAATGCCAAATTATCACCAGTGTAAATCACTTTCAAATAGAATGATGTTTCCTGTTCAGCATCAATCAAATAAGTTTGACCAATGTAATTTTCAGCACCAGAAATTGAAGATAAAACTTCAAATCTATTTGCAGTAACAACTTTTTCAATAGGCAAAACATAGTCTGCTAAATAACCAGCATCTGGCCTATCTTCACCTTTAACAAGAGTTGTTAAACGAATTTCTTGGTTTTCAGTGTTGCCACCAGTTTTAAAGTTGACATTAATAGTTGTTCCATTTTGCACTGAATAGTAAGTGTAACCTGAAACAGATTCATTCAAATTTGGATATGTTGAAATATTTGAAATGCCTCTGCCAGTTATTGATAATCCCGTGCTAACTGCCAAAAGTACATTGTGAACAGCACCATCGTTTGGCAAAACATCAACAGTTAAGTTAAGTCCGTTTTGGCTAACTGATGAATTTGCTGTTGCAATAATTTCACCCTTAGGGTATGTTGCACTGGTTTCACCATTCAATGTAACATTTTTAACCACACTTCTCTTTTCAATTTCAAGGTTTGCAGAATAAAGTGGTGTTTCAACAACATAATTCAAACCTAAAACGGTCAATTCAAATTTGATTGTATTTTTAGGGTAAGTTAAATAAGTCTTGTCATCAGCAGTGATTTCATACACAAACACCTTTTCTTTACCACTATTGTCTAAAGGTTGAATCCTTATTCCGTGATAATCGTCATAGCTGTCAATATCAACCAATATATCGTCAACATAAACATTCAAGCCGTAACGTGCAACTTCGCCGTTTGCAAGTGTTACGCC
>CAKVCF010000141.1 GCA_934725795.1 uncultured Clostridia bacterium
ATGCAACACACGGCGAAAAAGTTATAACTTCATTTAGGAACTCTAAAAACTTTGGTTCAAACGTGATGGCTGGATTATATGGCTTGTACTTTGCAACTGGTTGCAGATTTGAAAGCCGTGGCAGAACTGTCGTTGGCTGTTCCACACGTGTGCAAGGCACTGGTTATGTTATCAACTCTAAATTGGTTGAAAATGGTTGGCCATATGTAACCCTTACCGAAGACTGGGAATTTTCTGCCGACCAAATCATTCAAGGCAACAAAATTGAATTTTGTGATGATGCTGTTTTCTATGACGAACAACCAACTTCATTTAAAGTTATGTGGCGTCAAAGGGTTAGGTGGCAACGCGGACACTTGTTAGTTTGCAAAACAAGGTTTAAAGATTTGTTAAAATGCATCTTCTCACCAAAGAAAGAACATAGCAATAAAGTTTCTTTATATGACATATTTATTAACTGTATGCCAATCTTGTTGGTTACTCTTGGTATTGGCGTGTTACAATTTATTTGCACATTGTTTGCACCGCTGTTTGGCATAAGTTTTGGTGCTGCAATGCTAGGCTGGCTGAAAATGTTTGGCATGTCCTGCTTAGCATTCTATGTTGCAAACTTTGTAAGTGCCATTGTGATATTTATTGCAGAACATAAACGCATACAAGGTGTGGTTTGGTGGAGAAAAGTTTTAATCACTTTGCTTTGGCCATTATTCCTTATGATACAATTCCCTATTGACGTGGTTGCATTGTTCAGCAAAAATTTAGGTTGGAAAGTTATTCCACACTCAGACACAACTGACTTTGAAACACTTAATAAGCAAGAAGCCAGCGCAGCCGCTGACAGTTCAAAAGAAGAAAACAGCGAGATGTAATCGACTCACTGATTTTAAAAAAATTTAGGTTTAACAATTTTAGAGTGAAACCTATAAGTTAACATTAATATTTAAAAACACTTGAAGAATTTTGGCAATGTGCTATAATATATTCAGGTGTTTTTTTGTTTAAAACCAACAAAAATCTTTTAGCGGCTGCTCCTTAACCCCTTTCACAATCAAGTTGTGACGGGGGCCCCACCTTGGTTCCTGCCAACTTGGTCTGTCATCTTAATATCCTTACGCACCACTAGCTCAACTGGATAGAGCATTGGTCTTCGGAACCAAGGGTTACGCGTTCAAATCGTGTGTGGTGCACCAAGATTATGTTAAAGGCTTTGATTGTTTAAGCCTTTTTTCTTTGACTTAATATGTCGGTTTTTGTATAATCAAATTAAGATTATATTTTTAAAGGAAATACGCTTATGATGACCATTGGTGGCACAGCACACATTGTGATGGTGCTGGCATCAATTTTGATTGTTGCAACACTGATGATTATAGTTGCGCGCGTAAGTTACAAAGCACAATGCGCGATGATTTATTCCGCTGTTATTTTGTGTATGATTGGAATAACTTTTTTACACCTAACACACTATGGCACAACGCTTGATTTTAAAAACTTTTTTGTGCAGATGTTTCAAGTTTGCAATTTTAACTTTATTTTGTTGCCGCTTTGCCTTATTAAGAAAAACGAATTGGGCAGACAATATCTATTCTTTTTCTCTATGCCGTGTGCATTATCCACTTTTGTAACCTATGTTCCAGATGTTGAACAATCTATGTGGTATTCGATTGTTACTTTAAATTTTTGGATAGACCATTTGCTTGTTATTGTTATCCCATTGATGATGATTTCCGCAAGGTGGTTTAAACCGCAAATTAAATATGTGCCTTGGGTGTGTTTGTGTATTTTAGTTTATTTTGGTTGCTGCTTTTTGGCAAACTTTGCACTTAATGGTTGGCAAATTAATGGACCGCACAATCACTCATTTACAATGAATCCAGGCGGAATTATGATTTTGGTGCCATTGTTTAAACTTATACCAATCCCATTTGTTTATCTGCTGCCGCTTTTGCCAGCTTGTGCGCTGTTGTTTTATTTGGTTGCGTTGTGCTTTAAAAAATATAAAACCATTGACTTGTATAACCCACCAGTTAAGATAACAAAACCAAAAGCAGCTGAACAATAAAGTTTTTGGAGTGTTGAAAATTTGATAAAATTAAGGAGAAATTATGTTTTACATCATTTTATTATCTATTGTCATTGTTTTGATTGGCGTTTATTGTATTTTAAAATATTGCGTGTTTAAGGAAAATGAAAAATTTAAAAAGGTTATTGACAAAATTTTAAAAGTTTCAGTTGTTGTTTATGCTTGTTTGATGCTTGTGTCTGTTTTGTTGCCAGACGCCTTTGCATTGTGTTATTCCGCTGACGAATTGGCCGCTATGCCTGCACGTTATGGC
>CAKVCF010000142.1 GCA_934725795.1 uncultured Clostridia bacterium
GCTTTAAACGATGTTGTATACTTAAACAAAAAAGCAGATCCTAACGCAACTGATTATGAACAATTTTGCGTTAAAATGATTGAAAGCCACAACTATATTGTTGACAAATATAATGATATTTTGGTGGACATAATCCAAACTATTAATAATGCAGGAGAATAAAATGACTGACAAACAACTACAAGAACTTGCAGATTTGTTGTATCCTAATGTTAAGGATACTTCTTTTTATATAGACAAATATAAACCACGTAATGTGAATGGTGAAGTTACCCGTTTAGCACCAAGTCCAACAGGTTATTTGCACATTGGTCAACTTTATCAAGCAGTTATTCACTCATCTTTGGCAAGAACAACAAATGGTGTTTTCTATTTGCGTTTGGAAGACACAGATAACAAGCGTGAAGTAGAAAACGCAGGTCAAATTGCCTATGATATGTTAAATAGATTTGGTGTGTTTGCTGACGAAGGCTATCGCGGTGATAATTTGCCTGAAATTGGTGATTACGGCCCTTATGTTCAATCTCAAAGGCTTGAAATTTATCGCTCTTTTGCACACGAACTTGTTAAACGTGGCGGTGCTTTCCCTTGTTTTTGTGCAGCAGCCGCTGATAAAGCTGAAATATTAAAAAAGCGTGAAGAAGAGTTGGAAGAAAATGCAGATTTGGAAGTTAAAGACCCTTGCCGCGATTTAAGTTTGGAAGAAATTAAACAAAATCTTTCAGCAGGCAAACCTTTTGCTTTAAGGTTGCGTTCAACTGGCGATATAAACAAAATCCATGAAGTTAACGACCTTATAAAAGGCAAAAAAGATGTGCGTGAAAATGCAAAAGACGATGTACTTATCAAATCAAATGGCATACCAGTTTATGCTTTTGCACACGTTGTGGACGACACCCTTATGGGCACAACCACAGTTATTCGTGGGCAAGAGTGGTTCCAATCATTGCCTGTGCATTTAGAAATTGCACACAAATTTGGATTTAAACCTTTTAAATACGCACACACTCCAAGCATTTGTGTGTTGGACGAAAACGGCAATAAACGTAAAATCAGCAAACGTAAAGACCCTTTTGCAGATGTGCGTTTCTTCTTAAAAAAAGGTTATCCAACAACTGCAGTTGTGGAATATTTAATGAATTTGCTTAACAGCGATTTTGAATTGTGGCGTAAACAAAATCCAAATTTGCCTTACACAGAATTTCCATTCAGTTTGAAAAAGATAGGCGTAACAAACCCTATGTTTGACTTTGCAAAAATAAATGATATTTCAAAAACAATCATTTCAAAGTTGACAGCAGAACAAGTGTATGAAAATGCCGTTGCATGGGCAAAGGAACAGGACGAACAAGCATACAAAATAATCAGCGAGAATAAAGAAAGATTGTTACAAGTTTTGTCTATTGACCGTGGTGGCGAACGTCCACGTAAAGATATAACATATTATAGCGAAATTGTGGATTTGTATTCATATGTTTTGCCAGGCTTTAGTTTAGATAACTTATCAGTTGAGTTAGGTCAAGTTAATCGCGATAGTTTGGTTGAATTTTTAACCGATTATGCATTAAATTATGTTTGCCTTGAAAGTAATCAAGAATGGTTTGAAGATTTAAAACAAAAAAGTGCAAAATATAACTTTGTTGATAACAAAACTTACAAGCAAAATCCAAGCCAATATGCGGGCAGTGTGAGTGATGCTGCAAAATTTGTGCGTATTGCAATCACAGGCAGAGAAAACAGCCCTGAACTTTATTCAATTATGAAAATTTTAGGTGATACCGAATGTAAAAACCGCATAAATGCCTTAATTAAAAAAATATAATTAGTTGTAATGTAATACAAATTTAATATGTAATGTTTTGAATTTTTATTATGTGATAATCATCATGGATATTTTTAATTTATTAAAAAAAGTGGAACAATTTGTTTCATTTTTTTGTTGCTTGCTGTTAAAATAGGTATATAAATAAAGGGGGCATAATGGCAACAAGAAAAACTGCAACAAAGACCACTCAAAAGGCTAAACTCAATTTAGGCTTTGGTGATAATGTTGACAATTTAGCCAGCAAAAGCAAAAAATCAAGTTCAACTCCTTCAAGGGGACGTAAATCAGGCACAAGCAAAAGCACAACTTCTAAAAGAACCATAAGCTCAAATCTCGCTCAACCAAGCAAAATCACTCAAAAGAAGGTGGAAAAAACAATTAAAAAAGCAAGCCCTGTTGCAATAATCGTTGCAATATTGTTTTTGGTTGTTGGTTTAGGTGCAGGTTGGCTTACAACCAGCATAATTTGTAAAAACGATTGCTTTGACATTGTTGGT
>CAKVCF010000143.1 GCA_934725795.1 uncultured Clostridia bacterium
GTGCAACATCGTTAAGAATATTCCAAACATATTGGTTGCCCTTTTCTTCTGCTAATTGAGTGTATTTTTGCCTAAAATTCTGGTCAGCAGATGAACCTAAAGTGTAACCTTCAAGCAAAGCTTTAATATATAACCCTGTGCCACCGCAAATAATTGGCAGTTTTTTACGTGCCACAATATCGTTAACACAGTTCATGCAATCTTGCACAAATTCGCCAACATTGTAACTATCTGTAAAATCTTTAATATCAATTAAATGATGCGGAATACCTTGTTTTTCTGCTTCAGTAACTTTGGCACTACCTATGTTTAATTGGCGATAAATTTGCACACTGTCGGCAGAGATAACTTCTCCATTATACTCTTTAGCAATTTTAACGGCTAAATCAGTTTTACCAGTGCCTGTAAAACCAGTTATAATAACTATTTTTTTCATTATAAATCCTATTAATGTTGAGTAGTAAGTTTAAAAACATATCGTTTTTGTTGGTTTATTTGGTAAATTATCTAATGGTTTTTTTTGCTCTAAACGATACGTTTAAACCACCTTTCAATTTCTGTGCGAGTAACCACAGTAAGCACTGGACGCCCATGTGGACATAATAAAACAGGGTTTTTCTCGTCCAAATCTTTAAGTAATGCGTTAATCTCCATTTCATTAAGAGTCATGCCAGATTTTACACTGCTTTTGCATGCTTTTTGCATTAAATAATGCCTTATTTCATTGTTAAGTGTTGGACGTAAATTATTCATATCATGCAAACAATCAGCCACAAATTCTTTTAAATTAATATCTTTAAGTTGCATAGGTATTGTGTCAATTTTAATTTCAGTGTTGCTGATTTTGTTAAGAATAAAGCCAAGTTCAGCCAATTTAGGTTGTAAAGTGCAAATATATTCAACTTCTTGCGCGGTTAAAGTTTGAGTGTAAGGCACAAGCAATTTTTGTTCAACAACTGCCCTGTTTTCTACCATACGGGTAAACTTATCGTAATTCAATCTTTCATGACCAGCATGGAAGTCTAACAAAATCATTTTGTCGCCACGTTCTATAACCAAAAATTCGTTAAACAATTGACCAAGAACTTTGAAATCAACAACGTCTTCAATATTTTTATATTGATTGTTTTGTTCAGGTTTAAATTCAAACTTGCTTTGCTCTGCTGTTTGATTTAAGTTGGCTGGTTGATTAAACACATCATTTTTTGCGCTTTCAACCGCATTGTTGTTTGATTTTGGAGGGTCTGTTGCTGTGTAAGAATAATTGTGATTTGCCCCTTCTTTAGGCAGGTCAAATAAACTGAAAGGTGTAAAATTAGATTGTTTTAGGCTTGAACTGCTGCTTAAAACAGGATTTTGAGTTGGCTCGATTTCAATTTCCTTCAAACTGTTAATATCAACTTTAATTAAAGGTTCTTCAACTGGTTGACTTACTGCTTGTTCAATATGATTTGTGTTTAAAGAGTCATATATTGCACCACGGATTGCAGTGTAAACTAAATCATAAATTTGGCTTGGATTTGCAAATTTAATATTGATTTTGCTTGGATGAACATTTACATCTACGTCCATAGCAGGCATTGTTAAATTTAAAATATAAACAGGGAATTGACGTGTCATTAAATATTCTTCAAAAGCCATATAACTTGCTTTTGACACAATCTCATCAACCACATAACGTTTATTAACAATAAGTGTTTGATATGTTGTGTTTGGTTTGCTATAACCAACTTTTGACACATAACCAGTCAATTTAAGGTTGCCAATTTCTTTGTTTACTGGAATAATATTTTGTGTGATTTCTTCACCATATATGCAATATATGGCGTCTAGCAATGTTTTGCCAGTTGTTTTATAAACTGTTTTGCCATCTGCAATATAAGTGAAATCAATATCAGGATGTGCCAAAATATATCTGGCAATAATATTTGTGATTTTGCTTTCTTCTTGCTTAGGTTTACGCAAGAATTTGCGCCTTGCAGGAGTGTTAAAAAACAAATTGTTAACTTGAATTTTAGTGCCTACTGCACTTTCTGTTGGCACAATTTCACCAAAATCACCACCATTAACTTCCATTTGGTAAGCAACATCTTGATTTGGTGTTTTTGTTACAATTTTTGTTTGTGTTACATTAGATATACTTGCCAACGCTTCACCCCTAAAGCCTAAGGTTGAGATTGCGTTTAAATCGTCTAATTTAGCAATTTTGCTGGTTGCATGTGGTAAAAAAGCTTTTACAATATCATCATATTCAATGCCTTTACCATTATCTTTGATAACTATGGAATCAATACCACCATTTTTAATTT
>CAKVCF010000144.1 GCA_934725795.1 uncultured Clostridia bacterium
GGTGCTGATTATGTAACAGATTTTGATGGTGAAAAAATCAGTATAACAAATTATGATGAAGACCCTTACACTCATGAACGTCAAATAGCATATGGTGATGTTTATATTCCTTCAATCAAACAACCATATTTTGACTATGATTCGATGAAAAGAACAAAAAGTAAAAATGAAGATAAAGAAGATTCAGCAAAAGAAGTATATGAACAACAATCATTTTTATAAGATGTAAAGAAATTGGCTTTGTAGCCAATTTTTTTATTGCATTAATTTGTGTTAATTGAAAGGTTTATATCTTATTTGTTTGCACATATTTATTTTAAAATGAATTATCTTGTTTAAATCAATTTTTCTTCACAAGCGTTGGTAAATATGCTAATATAAACATATGGAAATTTATTCACTTAAAGTTAAATCAAGCAAAAACACAAACATATTTATTGTGCAAGATAGTTTTGGTGAACATCAAATTCACAGCGATATAATTGTCAAATTTGGCATATCAGTAGGGCAATATGAAGAAGAAAAATTTTGGCAAGCGGTGGAAGAAAGCAATCAAATAATTGCATTTAATTTAGTTGCAAAATATTTGTCTTCAAGCATGAAAACTGAAAAGCAAATAAAGGACTATCTTTACAAAAAAGAGTTTAAAACAAAAACAATAAATGCAGTGATTGAAAAACTTAAAGAATACCATTTAATAGATGACCAAAATTTTGCAGTCAACTATATAAAATCAACTCCAAATTTTAGTGCCAACAAACTTAAACAGAAGTTGTTTGGCTTTGGCGTTGATAAGCAAATTGTGGCAGCGTGTTTAGATGATTTTGACGACTTTGATGGTTGCCAAAAATCTGCACAAAAATTTTTAAAAAATAAACCGCTTGACCAAAAGACAAAAGAAAAGGCTATGCGTCATTTGTTGACAAAAGGTTATAACTGGAATACTATTGGAAAAGTTTTAAATGAATATCATTTTGAATTTACTGGTTTTGAAGATTGAAAAAATAAATTTACAGACAAAAATAAAAAAATAGAATAAAAATATAATAAAAACGGCAAAAATATAACAAAAATAAGCATTTTAATTAATTTTTTAAATATTTTTTATATTTTTATGATTTTGTTAAATATTTAAAACTGAATTTAGAAAAATTATTTAAAGGAATTTTATGATAGGAATAGACTTAGAAAGTACAACAAGATTTGAACATTATTTAGATGAAGGGTTAAAAAGATTGTTCACACCAAACGAGATAAAATATGCCAAAGAATATGAAAATTATTTAGAACATTTAACAGGTTTCTTTTGTGTTAAAGAAGCATTTGTAAAAGCATTGGATGCAGATGTTGATTATTTACAAATTGAAGTTCTGCACACTGAAACTGGCAAACCATACATAAATGAAACGGCATACATTAAAAAAGTTTTAAAACAAAAAAATATTGAAAATATTGATGTTAGTATTTCACATTGCAAGCAGTTTTCAATGGCTGTTGTGCAAGCAAATGAATGGCAAGATTAATTTGAATTTTGCTATTGACATAACTCTAATTTAAAGGTGATATAAGAATATGAAAATTGAAAACATTTATAAAAAAGAACAAGCGATTGTTCCAACAGCAACAACTGAAGCAGAAGCTGTAAAAATTTTTGAACTTTATTATGCACACTATGGTTATTTTCAAGTGCAAGTATCTCAACTTGAACATATGTTTTTTGAGCCAGTTTTGTACAATATTTATTATGATGCTTATGAACTGCCAGAAGGCGAAAAGAGAAAGAAAAAGGTAAGGCATTATTTCTATTGCATTGAAAATTTGGTAAGGCTTAAAAAGTATGGTCAAATTTATCTTGATTTGCAATTAAAGGCCAACAAAAAAGACAATTCAAAATCGGCAGAAGAAAAAGAAATATTTGCAAAAATGTTTAAGAAATATAAGTCAAGGCTTTCAAAAGCGTTTGATGAAAAGATTGATTATTTGAAAGATTTGGCTTTGCTTAAAGAATTGGAAAAAGTTGAACATAGAAAACTTGTTAGACCAAAAGATGCTACACGCATTTTAGAGCTTTATAAACAAGCAGACCCTGATAATTATTTTAAAGCTGAAACAAAAATAAAATCAAATTTTGATGTTAAAGTTAAAGCAGAACAACAATATGTTGAAGATGCCTTAACAGGAAAGATTGTTGAAAATGATAATATAAATCAAATTTAAATTTGCCAAGTTTGTGATAATAAAATGCTATTGCAAATTTTAACAATTTAACGAATGTTAAAGTTTAGTAAAAATATTTAATATCAAAAAA
>CAKVCF010000145.1 GCA_934725795.1 uncultured Clostridia bacterium
TTATGTGGCTATTTGATTCTTGGCTTAATCTCACTTTATGTTTTCACAGTGGTTTGTCAGGTTATGGTGCTAAGGAAAAACTGCTTCAAGCTCACCTTGGACGAAAGTGTTTGTTTTTTATTTGCTGTGGCTCTTTTAGGGCTGGGGCTTGCACCAGTTAATCTTTATGGATTCGCGGTTTACAAATTGGTGCTGATGCTTACCATTTATTTATCAGTAAGTGTTGGCAGCCCTGTGTTGACATATGCTTTAACTTTGGCTTTTGGAGTTGGAGTGTCAGTTGGATTAAACAACCTTATGCCAGTGGCAGAGTTTGCTTGTTTAAGTTTGCTTTGCAGTATGTTTTTAAGCCCTAACAAGTTTAAAATTGTTTTATCTTCACTGCTAGGTGCTGTTTTTATTGAACTATATTTTGTAGGAGCAAACTATGATTTACTCTATAATTTGTTGCCTATTGCAAGTGCTGCGGTTGTGTTTATATGTATACCACAAAAAGGGCTTAACAGTTTGGCTGATTTGGTTTATGTTAAGAAAAGTGAACTTACAAGCCGCAATCTTATCAACACCACAAGGCGAAATATTCACAAACGTATGAGTGAATTAAGCAACATTTTTTTAGAGATGAAGCAAATACACTTAAACATGATAAAAAAAGATTTAACGCATGCAGAATTGGTTGCAATGTTATCACGTGAAATCACTTCAAGTTGTTGCCGTGATTGTTTAGACAAAAACCGTTGCACAAGGTCGTTAGGCAGTGAAAATCCAAGCAATTTAGAAAGTTTAATTGAAGTGGCACTCAGCAAAGGAAAAGTGAGTTTGTTAGATATTCCAGCGGGGCTTACAAATAGGTGCGGAAAAGTTAACAATTTAATTTCGCTTGTCAACCGATTGGCTGATGAGTATAGGCAGTATAAAGGTATGGTTGCAGATGTTAATAATGTGAAATATCTGCTGGCTGACCAAATGGGAGCGGTGTCTAGATTGTTGCTTGACATTGGTGATGAAATTGACACAAACGTAACTTTTGATATTGCACGTGAAAACAAAATCATCTCTCGCTTGCTTAACCACAATGTTGAGTGCAAAGAGGTGCTTTTGTACACTGAAAAAAACCAAGAGATGAACGCTATGCTGATTGTTAAAAGCGGTGAAAAGGATTTATCAATTATTGAAAAGGTGTTAACCGAAGTACTTAAAACACCTATGCAAATTTTTGCAATCAAACCTATGGAAGAATCTGGCTTTAACGCTATCAGTTTGCGCAAACAGTCTAAATATGATTGTGCGTTTGGTTTGGCAAGTTGTTGCAAGGCTGGCAACGAAGAAAGTGGAGATTGCCACAGCATTATTCGCCTAGGCAAAGATAAATTTTTGTTAGCCCTGTGTGATGGTATGGGGGCAGGCAAGTCTGCGCATCAAATGAGTGCTATGACATTAAGCCTTATTGAAAATTTTTACAAAGTTGGTTTTGAAAATGATGTTATTTTGGAAAGTGTTAACAAATTGCTTGCAATAAATAATCAAGAAAACTATTCAACGCTTGACGTCTGCTTATTGGATTTAGATAAGCAAATGGCAGATTTTGTTAAAGTTGGTGCACCTTATGGTTTGGTTAAACATGCATCTAGCATAGAATTGATTGAAGGTGGTGCTTTGCCTATCGGTGCGTTGGATAGCATAAACCCTTCAATTTATCAAACTGTCATTTCCACCAAAGATATTGTTATTATGGCAACTGACGGTATAACTGATGCATTTGAAACAACTGAAAACCTTGAAGATTTTGTTTCACATTTAGTAAGCACAAATCCGCAAGTGTTGGCAGAAACAATTTTAAATCAAGCTGTGTATCTAAACAACAATTCCGCTAAAGACGATATGACCGTGCTTGTTGCTAGAACATATTTGAAAAATTAAAGCAAGTTCAAAATATAATATTTAAAAAAGTTTACAGAAAGAGCGAAAGCACGGGCATGGAATTATCACCGTGCTTGTTGCTAGAACATACTTGAAAAATTAAAACAAGTTCAAAATATGATATTTAAAAAAGTTTAAAGAAAGTGCAAAAGCACGGACATGGAATTATCACCGTGCTTGTTGCTAGAACATACTTAAAAAATTAAAACATGAATTAAATATGTATGGTAAAAAGGGTTAAGGAAAGGGCGAAAGCGCGGGCATGGAATTATCACCGTGCTTGTTGCTAGAACATATTTGAAGAACTAAGTTAAATTTAATAAAAAAATTTTAATAAAAAATCCCAATCTAAACC
>CAKVCF010000146.1 GCA_934725795.1 uncultured Clostridia bacterium
ACAAAAGCCAAGATTTTGATAAAAATTACGCAACCTTTTTGCGGCTATCAATTCCACTTTATCACATTGTTTTTGATGTGCGTATTCAACAAGATTATTCATCATTGCACTGCCTATACCCTGATTTCTAAAATCTTCTTCTATCTTAATCATACGCAAATACATTGTTTTGTTACGATTCTTAAATGCAAATTCTGCCCTGCCAACTTTGTTTAATTTACCATCATTTTCAACAACTGCAACTGCGGTTGTGTAAGGCTCATGATAAACGATAACAACATCTTTGCCATCACGTGTTTTGGCTTCTTTGCAACTTAAGTTTGTTTTTTTGCTCTGCTGAACAAATTGTCTTAAAATTTTTTTCATATTTCCCCTTTTGGCAAAAAAATGTAAATGCTAAAAGCACTTACACTTTTTGTTTATTTAATTTTATAATACACATTGTTGGTTATAATTTTTTACCAAAGCCAAATCCATACTAATAAGCTTGTGTTCGTCAGCTGTAACAGCTTTTTGAGTTTTAGCTTCAAAACCAAATTTTTCAAAAAATTCAGCTGTATTGCTAAAGCTTGTTAATGTGATTTTTTTGTAGCCACCATTGTTGTTAGCATAAGTTAAAAACTTCTTAACCAAAAGGCTGCCAATGCCAAGATTTTGATAATTTTTTTCCACTTCAATTGTTGAAAGTTCAATTGTAGTTGGAATATCATCATCGTGGCTGAATGTTAAAATGCCAGCGTCAGCAAGATAACCATCTTCAACAACATAAGCTTTGAATATATGTGCAGGCACTGTTTGAACAAGCACACATTTTACGCCTTTTGATGTTTTAACTAAAGATGATTTGCGTTGGTGAAATTTTTGTTTTTTAATAAATTCATTTACCATATTTTCTGTTGTATTTTCCATATTTCTCTCCATAAATTTTATGATTTTCTTCTTAAACAGGGCAATTATATCATACTAAAAAAAATTGTCAATATCTGCAAATAAAGATTTTGTGGAAATCGACAATTTTTTCACTTTTTTTAATTTTTGCCAAGTCGTCTGTTACAATAACTGACTAAATTTTAGTATTCGCAGTTACCTGGTGTGCGTGGGAATGGAATAACATCACGAATGTTTTCAACGCCTGTTAAGTACATAATCAAACGTTCAAAGCCCATGCCAAAACCAGAGTGAACGCAACTGCCGAATTTACGCAAGTTCAAATACCAATCAATAGGCATTGTGTCAACACCCATCTCTTTGCAACGTGCAATGATTGTGTCAAAGTTTTCTTCACGTTGGCTGCCGCCCATAAGTTCGCCTGCACCTGGCACTTCCAAGTCAACCGCAGCAACAGTTTTGCCATCTGGGTTTAACTTCATATAGTATGCCTTGATATCTTTTGGCCAGTTTTTAACAAACACTGGGCCACCAAAATATTCAGTTAAATATTTTTCATGTTCTTTGGCAATATCGCCACCCTCTTCTGGCTCAAACTCCCATTTAACTGGGGCTTGTTTAAGCAGTTTGATAACATCAGCATGGTCTATACGAACAAACTTACTATCAACCACTTTCTTTAACTTTTCAATCAAGCCCTTTTCAACAAAACTGTTTAAAAATTCCATTTCTTCTGGGCAGTTATCAAGAACATATTGAATAATGTGTTTTAACATATCTTCTTCAACATCCATAAGGCCTTCAAGGTCGCAGAATGCCATTTCAGGTTCAATCATCCAAAATTCGTTTGCATGAGTTTTGGTGTTGCTGTTTTCTGTTCTAAATGTTGGGCCAAAAGTGTAAATTTTGTTAAATGCCAAAGCAAATGCTTCACCATGGAGTTGCCCTGAGCCTGTAATATATGATTTTTTGCCAAACAAATCTTTGCTTGTGTCAAGCGCACCATCTTTTGTGAGTGGTGGATTTTCAAAGTTTAAAGTTGTGATTTTAAACATTTGGTCGCTGCCTTCGCAGTCAGTTGTTGTGATAAGTGGTGTGTGAGTGTAAACATAGCCACGTTCTTGGAAATACTTATGAATGCCCATTGCAGCAACACTACGTACACGGAAAACCGCACTAAACAAGTTTGTGCGAGGACGAAGGTACGCCATTTCACGCAAGTATTCAAGTGAATGCCCCTTCTTTTGAAGTGGATAAGTTGCATCTGTTTCGTTAAACACTTCAACTTTTTCAGCTTGGACTTCAAATGGTTGTTTCA
>CAKVCF010000147.1 GCA_934725795.1 uncultured Clostridia bacterium
AACAAATGTTGTTGCAATTTTAAAAACAAGCCATTTAAACTTACAAAGTAATTATATTGTGCAAAACGCATTTTGTCAAACAATTAACTAACAGCCAGCACAAACAAAAACCAACCAGCGTTAACTGATTGGTTTACAAACGCAAAGTTCAAAGTCTTTGCCAGATTTGGTTTTATACTTAAAATTCGGGTTACGTTCAAAAATTGTTTTTAAATCTTGATTAAAGCCTTCACCTTTACATTTAATCAAACTTTCCTTTTTTGCCCAAACTTTGGTCAAAGTCCTTGCTGGATTATGGCTTTTGTTAACCTGTTCAAATTCTTTTGCATTGCAAATTGTTTTTGCTAAGGCCTCCTCATAAGGCAAAATTGTTTGAACGTCCACACCTATTGGCATGTTGCTGATAGCTACAGCCAACATATTGCCAGAGTGCGACAAACTGAATTGTTTTGCTCCTTCAAAATAAGGTTTGCCACGCTTGCCATACTTAATCAAACTTAAATCAACATTGAGTTTTTTTGCCAAATATGTGTACTCAAAAATGGTAACTGCACGGTCAAACTTGTCAACCTTTTTGTTTGCATAATCAAGTATATTTTGTGGCAAGGTTTGTTCAGCTTTTGCCAGCCACAAATCATCAAATTTTAAATTACGGAACAACTTTACCATTTTGATTCTCTATATAATTTTCATATTTTTTAAGCAATTCTTGCCATTTTGCGTTGGTTGATTGGTCGGTTAATTCTGCATAGTTGGTTTTTAAAAATTCACCAACAGCAGTTGAAACCACTTTTGCCCCTTCAAAGTTACAGTGGTTGCCGTTATCCCTAAAATGACG
This sequence comes from uncultured Clostridia bacterium, assembly GCA_934725795.1. Taxonomy (GTDB): domain Bacteria; phylum Bacillota; class Clostridia; order Christensenellales; family UBA1242; genus Onthoplasma. The sequence goes on from CAKVCF010000147.1 coordinate 839, forward strand.
TGAATAATCAAAGCCTTCAAGCCCTAAATTCATATCATAAAATTTAACTTCATATTCAGGTGCAGTTTGATTATATTTATCTGCCAACGCCTTAATTCCATTTGATTTAGCATTATTCCATGTTATAGGTGTTGGAATTGTGATTAAACTTAAATCAATTTTATGTTCTTTGCAAAGTTTATAAATCTTATCAAAGTCGTGCAAAATTGATTTTTCCATCTTTGCTGGTTTGGCGGTTGGGTTCTGCATATAACCATCTTTAAGTGTGTAATCATACACATTATTTGAATAGGTATAACCTTTTAAATAGTTATCTTTCCCCTTCATTGTTGGCAGGGTAACAAAATCTTTAAAAGTTAATTCTTTCCACCTTGTATGATACATGAAAGGTGCAACCAAAAAGGCGTAATCGTAAGTTGAAGTGCCTGCAAATTTTTTATTTGGTTGATAAAAACAATCTGTATCTAAAACCACCACTTTTGGTTTTTGTGTTTTAAGTGTGGTTTTAAGTTGTTTATAAATTGAATTCATTGTTTGTTTTGCTGCCCCACAACCATATGAAGTGATGCCAGTTTGCTTGTAAATTTCCATTGAAGAAATGCCACTATAAACATCTGAATTACCATAAAACATAACATCAAGTGTGTTTTTAGGTTCATATTTATATGACACAGCACCATAATATTTTTCGCCGCCCATATCGTTTAAATCTTTTGGCATAAACACCATGCCAGCATAGAAATATAGCAACACAAACACAATTATGAATGAAGATATTTTAAGAAATTTTTTCATTAAAAACCTCCGTAAATTGGGTCAACTGGCACATATCCTTGGCCATACGCCCCAAAAATGACAATCACAAAAAAGACGCACACATAAACCGCCAACCTTAGCATTTGTGGCCTTGCCATAAGGTATTCTTTAACATTGACCTTATACTCTTTAAGCGCATCTGCAACCAACAAGATTGCAACACCAATAAAGCACAAAATAACGTCATGCACATCAATAACCGAGGTTGGAATATACATTCTGCCACCTTTAAAGATTTGACCAAGCATATTAAAGCCGTCAGCCAAAGTTGATGCACGGAAGATAAGCATACCAATGTTGATTATTACAAATGTGCGAATAACACGCAAAACGTTTAAGAATTTTTCCTTTTTTGTGCCTGGTTCAATATGCATTTTTGCATATATTTTTTTTGCAAGTGGTTCAAGACACATACCTATCATCATAATCAAATAGTAGTATAAGCCGTAAACTATGTATTTTCCACTTGCCCCATGCCATAGTCCATTAAAGAACCACACAAAGAACAAAGCAAACATTGATGGAATAAAACTTTCAAAGAAAGGAT
>CAKVCF010000148.1 GCA_934725795.1 uncultured Clostridia bacterium
CCATATAAACGGATTAAATATAAATGTTAACACCTGCATTGGTTTAGCAACCAACAAAGCTGTCTTTTCAGTATATTCCAGTGCAATAGATTTCGGAATCAACTCCCCTAACACAACATGGAAAAAAGTAATCAATGCAAATGCAATTGATGCTGAAAGTGTATGTGTTGCAATTGTTTGGGTAACTCCAGGCAAAAATTCGAATAAAGGCTCAATAATCCTTGCGAGTGTGCCTTCACCAACCCAACCTAAACCAATACTCGATATCGTAACACCAAGTTGAACTGCGGCAATAAACTTATCCAAATCTTTTAGCGCTTCCATTGCGATTTTAGCATTGTAATCACCTTCATGCACAAGTTGCTCTATTCTGGTTTTTCTAACCTTTACCATTGCGAATTCAGAAGCGACAAAAAAACCGTTTGAAAATAGCAAAAATGCTATTAAAAACAAATTAAAATATATATTGCCCGTCTCGTCCATTTATACCGTTCCTTTTTATACTGATTATAATTATAATATTATATTAAAAAAAAAGCAATCCTATTTTTTAGGGATTTCAACAGGTTTCAGCTCTGTGTAAACCATTGGAGAAAAACCCTTTGTTGTTGAAATATTTATTACTTTATAAGTTGGTGTATCGTTCAAAAGCGTAGGGGAAGTAATGTGATAAACCCCATTGCGCATAGCTTCATAGTTTATATGCAAATGTCCTGCAACAACTGAAATTACATTATCGTGCTTGTCCAACACAGAAAAATAATTTTCTTTTTTATACACCATGTGCGAAGCTAAATCTTTACCTGTAACAACTGGAAAATGTTGCAATATAACGACTTTGTCATTTTTGTGTTTTGTTAATTGTGCATCAAGCCATTTCAACGTACCTTCCTTATAATAACCATTTGTTCCAGGAACAACTTCTTTTGCACCATCCAAAACTATAAATACAAACCCATTTTTGTTAAATACATAATTCGGTTTTTTATATCTAAAAAAGAAATTATTATCATGCACTATTTCCAAATATTGTACTTTTGATAACGCATTATTTTTATAAACATCATGATTACCAATTACTATATAATATGGAACATTAAGTTTATTCGCGATTTTTGTAAACTCTGCAACATATTCAGGTTTTGGAGAATCAATATTGTCACCAGTAAAAACAACAAATGATATATCATTTTCCTTGTTAATATCTTTTATTGCCTGCGTTAAAACAGATTCTCTATATTCATCATTTGTCCTAAAATGCGCATCTGCTACTTGAACAAATTTAATGGCCTCTGCAAAAACAGAAGTTTGAAACAATAAAAGTGATAACAAAGTTAATAAAATATTCTTTTTCATTTTTACCTCTGGACAAATTATAACATAAACTATATTATTAATATATGAGATTAGACAAATTTTTAAAAGTTTCAAGATTAATAAAACGCAGAACCGTTGCAAATGATGTTTCTGACATGGGCAGAGTTTTGGTTAACGGCACACCCGCAAAGCCAGCCAAACAACTCAAAGAAAACGACGTTATAACAATTGAATATGCAAACCGCAATGTAACAGTAAGGGTATTAAAAGTTCCAACAGGCAACGTTAGTGTACAAGAAGCCCCAACACTTTACGAAGTGGTTGAATAATTTTTGCGGAAATAAATAAAAAAGATAGTATGAAATATTTTGCTCCCTCCCTAGATAGGGAAGGAACTATTTTTTACGTAAACTCCTTAGCGCCTTAACATTCCCCTAAAACATTGACTTTTTTTTGATAATCATTAAACTTCATATAAACGGATGATTTTTATCTAATTTGTTGAATGTTAGTTTAAAGTATCCGATTATATCATAAAAAAGAGGTAGTAAATGAAAATTAACGGCGGAATAAGATATTGCGAAAAAGGCTTAACGACATCGCTTAGGGCAATGCATGTCCAAAGTGAGCTTATCGGGATGTACAACGAAAACGTTGGCGGATTTGATAAAATCGGCTACCAACGCCAAGAACCTGTCGTATCATCATTTACCGAATTTTTGGGTGTACACGGGTTATCAAAGACAACAGATGACAAAGTCGGTCGTATTTCTGTATCAGAAAACCCTTTGGATTTAGCACTTGCAAACAAAGGTTACTTTCAAATCCAAACTCAAGACGGGACAAGATTAACTCGTGACGGC
>CAKVCF010000149.1 GCA_934725795.1 uncultured Clostridia bacterium
ATATAAAATGTTGTTTATCATACGGCTGGCAGGATGCGCCAAAGACGCATAATATAATGATTTTTCACTTGAAACGTAAAGTTCTTGGTTGATTTCACCAAATTTTTGATTGATTGCTTTTTCATTATTAAACGCTTTAATAATTTTCATATTGGTTATCATTTCTTCACTGTAACCACTCATTGCACCTTGCATATCAACACGTTTGCGATACAAAGCCTTGCTCTTTTTAGTGATTTTAATAGCCACCCAAAGTGATACTGGTGCCATAACCAACACAATTAAAGCCAACGCCCAGTTAAGAGCCAACATCATTATCAGCACAATAATAACTTGGAATATACCACACATGATTGCTTTAAACCCTTCAAGGAAGCCGTCTGTAACATTTTCAACGTCCACAACCATTGTGTTCATAATGTCGCCGTGCGAGTTGTTATCAATAAACTTGATAGGCACACTATTTAATTTTTTATAAATGGAATTACGTATTGATTGAGCGGTAAGATATGTCAGTTTGTTCATATACACACTGCCTAACCAGTCAAATAATGAGTTTACCGCAGTAAGAATAAAGATTGTTACACACATAACCGTAAGCATTTTAAAATCAACTTGTCCAGCAGTTATCATGCAGTCGATTGCCTTACCAGTGCAGATAGGTATAAGCATATTAAGTAAAATTGCAATAAGGTCAAACACAACAGACAGGAAAAATGTTACCCTATGTGGCTTTACATATGGCATCAAACGTGATAGAAACTTTTGGTATCCTTTTGTTTTCTTTTCCATTTTGTGTTTGTTTTCCCTTTTTTGTTTTGTTTTTGTTGTTTTTACATTCTTTGTCTTATTTAATGTTTTGTCTGTTTATTTTCTATTTTGATTTATCTATATTGGCTTTTTTGACTTTGCTAATTTAATATTTAATAACTTTATTTGGCCTGAGATTCATATATTTCACGGTAAATATCGCAGTTTTTCATAAGTTCATTATGTTTGCCCATACCAACCACATCACCATTATCAAGCACAATAATTAAATCGCATGATTTGATTGAAGTTGCACGTTGAGAAATAATAACAGTTGTTGTATCTAACTTTTTAATTGCTTTACGAAGGTTTGCATCAGTTAAAAAGTCAAGGGCACTGCTGCTGTCGTCCAAAATCAGCATTTCTGGTTGACCAATCAAAGCACGTGCAATTGTAAGCCTTTGCATTTGCCCACCACTAACATTTTTACCTCCAGCCATAATTTGATAATCTAAAGTGTTACGCCACTCACTAACAAATGACCACGCTTGTGCAGTTTTCAATGCTTTAATAATTTCTTCGTCTGTGGCTTTACTATCACGTATTTGCATATTCTCACGCAAGCTGCCACTAAACAATGTGCTGCGTTGTTGCACTATACTTATATCTTTACGAAGTTGAGCTAATGTGAAATCTTTTATATCTTTGCCTTTAAACAATATTTTACCACCAGTTACATCATAAAAACGTGTCATAAGGCTAGCTATCGTGGTTTTACCACTGCCCGTACCTCCTATAATACCAATAGTTTGGTGTGGGAAAATTTTAAATGATAAATTTTTGATAAATGATTGAGTTTGATTATCAAGCATATAGTTAAATGAAACGTTATCAAACTCCATAAGTGCATCATATTCCAACTTTTTATACGCACGTGCGTTAGGTTCATCTTTAACTGCTGGAACAGTATTTAACACTTCTTCAATACGGTGCCAACTTGCAACTGTACGCACAAACAAGATAATACCTTGCGAAATGACCAATAATGCAATTGTGATAGTTGAAACATAGTCAATCAATGCAATAACATTACCTTGCGTGAGTGTGCCAATATTGATTTGGAAGCCACCAACAACCAAAATAACGATAGTAGCCACGTCCACAACCATGAATATAACAGGGTTAAGCAAGGCTGCAATTTTTGTTATTTTAAGGCTGGTATCGGTGTAGTCTTGACTGACTTTTTCAAACCTTTCAGTTTCTTTTTTCTGTTTATTGAAAGCACGAATAACACGTGTGCCGTCCAAATTTTCTTTTGTAACTTGGCTGATTCTATCAAGTTTTTTACGCACCACATTGAAGTAAGGCACTGTCTTTTTTGTAAATATCCAAAGGATAAGCAACACGATAGGAATAAGC
>CAKVCF010000150.1 GCA_934725795.1 uncultured Clostridia bacterium
TCACAAGCCGCCGTAAAGCAGAAGAGTTGATAACTGCAGGCAAGGTTAAAGTTAATGGTAAAGTTATAACCGCTCTTGCAACAGATATTAAACCAACCGACCAAGTTACAGTGGACGGAAAATATATTCACACTGCTGAAAATTTTGTTTACTACAAATTGCACAAACCAAAAGGTTATGTTTGCACAGTGGAAGATGATAAGGGTAGAAAGACGGTTATGGAACTTATGCGTGGCGTTCACACCCGCGTGTTTCCAGTTGGCCGTTTAGACTATGATACAGAAGGTTTGTTGCTTTTAACAAACGATGGCGACTTATCAAACATTTTAACACGTCCAAGCAGCGAAGTTGAAAAGGTTTATTATGCAACCATTGAAGGCAGCATAACAAAAGAAGAAATTAAAACTCTTTCATCAGGCGTTGAAATTGATGGTTACAAAACAAAACCTTGCAGTGTTGTTTTGCTTGAACAAAATGCAACACAAACCAAACTTGCAATCACAATCACAGAAGGCAAAAACCGCCAAATCAGGAAGATGCTTGAAGCAGTCGGCAAAAATGTTAAATTTTTGAAACGTGTGCAAATAGGTGATATTCGTTTAGGTGGCTTATCACGTGGTGAATATGCACCATTAAATGCTAAAGAAATGAAATATTTAATGAGTTTGAAAAAATAACATAAAACGTAATTGATATTAACTGATAATCTTAATATTATTAGTTAAATGTTTGCATAACTTAATATTATTAAGTTTGAACAATATTATTGTTTTCAGCAAAAACTAAATATTTCAAAAATATAATTAATTTAACTAAAATTATATTTTAAATTTTGTAAGTTACAAAAAGTGGCCGTGCTGGCTGCTTTTTTCTTTGCCAAAAATTGTATTATGTGCTAGAATAACGCCAATGGAAACAAATTTTGACGTTATTATTATTGGTGGCGGGGCATCTGGTATGATGTCTGCAATTTTTGCTGCACAAAACGGCAACAAAACATTGATTTTAGACCATAATGAAAAATTAGGTAAAAAGCTTTATATCACAGGCAAGGGCAAGTGTAATTTAACAAACAATAGCAGTGTTGAAACACATTTGGAAAACATAATGCACAACAGCAAATTTATGTTTTCCGCTTTAAACACCTTTACACCACAACAAACCATGGCTTTTTTTGAGGCTAAAGGCTTACCTCTTCGCACTGAACGTGGTAAAAGGGTATTTCCAGCAAGCGATAAATCTAGCGATGTTATCAAAACACTTGAAAAATGTTTGCATGACTTAGGCGTAAAAATCTCACTTAATAATGAAATAAAATCGGTTAGAAAAGAAAATGATACTTTCTATATTTTGTGTGATAATAATGTTGAATACACTGCGCATAGTTTAATTTTGGCAACGGGTGGACTTTCATATGTTGGTACTGGTGCGTCAAGCCTTGGTCAAAAAATTGCCAAACAATTCGGCCATAAAATTGTTGCAAACAAAAGTGCGTTATGTCCAATAGTTGTAGAAGATGATGTTAGTGAACTTAATGGTTTAAGCCTTAAAAATGTTACACTAGAAATCACACTTGCAGGTAAAACATATAAAGAATTTGGTGAAATGATGTTCACTTTTAATTCAATCACTGGTCCAATAGCTTTAACACTTTCAAGCAAAATCAATGAATATGATTTAACAAATGCAAAGTTGTTGCTTGACTTAAAGCCAGCATTATCTGTTAGTTTGCTAGATGTAAAATTGCAACGTGAAATTGTTGAATATGCCAAAACTGACCTTAAAAATTACCTTTACACGCTTTTGCCAAGGTCCTTTGTTGAGTATTTTATGACTCATTTAGGCTTAAACAACAAAAAAATGGCTGATTTAAACAAAACTGACCGTAACACCATTGTTAATGGACTTAAAAAATTTGACTTTTCTGTTAAATCGTTAGATAATATAAACGTTAGTATCGTAACCGCTGGCGGGGTTGATGTTAAACAAGTCAATTCCAAAACATGCGAGAGCAAACTTGTGCCAAATTTGTATATAGTTGGCGAATTGCTTGACGTTGACGCATTGACTGGTGGCTTTAACTTGCAAATTGCTTGGTCAACTGGCTATGTTGCTGGCAATGCAATTAAAGAACAAAGTGAATAGCAAAGCATTAGGT
>CAKVCF010000151.1 GCA_934725795.1 uncultured Clostridia bacterium
TCTTAATTTATTATTCATTATACTCAATAAAAACGATTTTTACTTGTGCACTTTGATTTTGTGATGAGATTTCAAGTTGCAAATTTTTGCAATCAAATTTAAAGCAAAACTCATTATTTCCTGTTGAGTAAGTTGTAAAGCTTGTGCTTTTGCCGTCATGTTTTAAGTTAAATTTTACACCAGCATCCGCCACCACATTGAGTTTTGTAATAAGTCTTGTTTGTGGAATATCAAACAAATTATTGCTTGACCAAAATTTTGGTAAAGCCTGATCAAAGCATTTGCTATCTTGACAAATTTCACCTAACACTGTGTCATGCACTGTGTTAAATGTTACCAACATTTTTTCAAAAGTTTCGGTCTTAACTGGCAACAACGCACCGATATCAACACCACGAATAATTTGATAGGTGTAATCTTTTAAATCAACCACTATTATCGCATTGTTAACATACTCTTCAGTTTCACACAACACTTGCTTATCGTCATCAAAGTTCAAACGCAAAGCAAGGTAATATTTATTTGCCAAAGCAGCAGCACGTGCTCCATCATTCGCAATAGGCAACATTTCAGCAACATCTATGCCAGCACTGCTTACTTTTACACCATTAAATTGGAATATACCTTGCACTGTTAAAAACATAATTGCGTTTTCACAAACACTTACAGTATCGGTGAATATTTTTGTATTTGATTGATAAACTTGGCTTACTGATATGTTGTTTTTAACATAATTAATTTTTGAGATGCCATAATCACGGAACACATAAACATCTTGATTAAAGCACACAATTTTGCGTGCATAGCCTAAATCATCTTCAAGCGAAACATAGCCAGAATTCGCACTGATATTACCAATATTTTCTGCATTTAAATCGGTTGCATACCAAATTTTAAATGCAGGCTCTTTAATTGTGCAAAACAGCACACCATCATTCATGCACATGCTTGTGATTATTGGTGCATCTTCTACTTCATAAGGTGAATATTGAGTTTTCCAAATCAGCATTTTATCTGTGCTGCTGAGAATGATAGAGTCGCTATCATTTTGTTTAAAGGCAAGCGAAACTGGTGCTGAGTTAAACTGCATTGAATAAAGCCAGTAAAGATTATTATCTTGGCAATAAAGCTGGTTGATATATTCTTTATTATCATCACCATAAAGCAAAATGCGGTGAAAAGTGCTGGCCGTGCGTGGAAAATATTGCTTAAAGTAAGTAACACCTTTAACCTTGTTCAGGCCTGCCCCTGCAATGTTTAAATTGTATTCAGTAAGGTCGGTTAAACTTTTAGGAAAGCCAGCCTCCTTAACACCAAAAGAATTGGATAAAATTTTGGTTGGTTTGTAGTTGTAAAACTTGTCAACGCTTATGTTTGTTTCCTTTTTAAAGTTATCAAAACTTTCTATCACAATTCTTTTTTTAGTTTTCATTGCCATCTCCTTTGTGGCATCATAAACACTTTCATATCTTTAAGTGCTGACGCTTTTTCTTGATAAGTTTGGTTATATTTTTCAAAGTCCTCAAACATGCCTTTTGTAAGACAATAATAAGCACATAATCCAAACACAGCCACATCTAAACCATATTCTTGCAAAAAGCTTAAATCATCATTTAAACTGGATATATTTGGATAACTTGAAAACTCTATAACATAACTGCCATCTTGTTCAAAATTTATGTTGCGATTGATGATTTTATAATTCACAGGGTTTCCACTTTGTGTTGCACCCTCCACCCTTATACAGTTTGTCAATTTGCTAATTGAGTAAGTTTTGTTTGTTGTTGTTATTTCAGTTGTGGTTAAAACTGGTGCATAATTTGTGCAAAGTTCCCTTATTGAAAGTTTTGCAAGTTCAAACATCTGTTTAATTGTTTGGTTAGCAAGTTTTGATGTTTCATCCTTTGTTGAGTCGCATAGCATTTCACATTCTTCTTCCAAACCAAGCAACCTTGCACTATCACACATAATATCTATAACTTTCATTGGTTCTCCTTGATTAATTGTTCTAATTGGTCATTAAATTTATTAAAAACTTGCCTTTTTTCTGCGTTTTTAGCAAGTTCATTTTCGTTTTCTATTTGGTTTAATATTATTTTCATATTTGCACTGCTTGTTTGACGCGTAAGTTTAAGCGTGCGCTCATCCAACAC
>CAKVCF010000152.1 GCA_934725795.1 uncultured Clostridia bacterium
CTGGTTTGGGAAAGAGGATTTTTTTGTAATTTTTCTAAAAACCCTATTGACGAATCCCGTCGAATATGATAAAAAAGTATTTGGAAGAACATCGCGGAGAAGCAGGGGCATATATTGCAGTTGATACATTAAAATTTTTAAAGAAGGGCGGAAGAATAACTCCTGCGGCAGCAATGATTGGTTCGATTTTAAACATCAAACCAATTTTGCAAGTTCATGGTGGAAAGTTGGACGCATATGCAAAAGTTATGTCAATGCGTCAAGCAAAAGCCAAAATTATTCAAGCTGTACGTAAAGAAGTTGAAGATAGATTCCCTGAAGAATTAAAACAAGGGCTGGTTACAGTTAGCATTGCACATACTTATCAAAATTTAGATGATGCAGAACTGATTGCTTTTGAACAAGAAGTGGTTTCTCAGTTTAAAGATATGCCTTTCTTTACAAGAGATTCTTTGCCATTGTTTGTTGCTTGTCATACAGGTCCAAAAGCTTTGGCTGTTGGCTATGCCGTTGATAGGCTTGGTGTTAAAGAAAAGTTTGGTTTAAAATAAAATATAATATTAATATTGTGTAAAAATTTGGTTGGAATTTTGCTTTCATAAACAGCAATAAAATGGTTTAATAAAATAAATTAAAACTAATTAATTTAAATAAAATAATCAAAATTAAATAAAAATAACAAAAAAACACCTGAAAATGGTGCTTTTTTAATGTTTTTATTATTTTTCAATAATTGTTTTATATTTTTTATTATTTTTAATTTGTATTACATAATTTATCAAACTTAAAATTTATAGCGCTTTATCTTTGTTGAAATTATCTTTATTATAACTATGGTTCATAACTGATAAAATTGTTTTAAAACTATCATCTTTAGCTGACTTGTTGTTATGTGATTTTCCACATTTTGAACAAATATATTTAATTTTATAGCCTTTTTTGCTGTCAACTTCAATATCAACAGGGAACATTAATCCACCACAATTGTTCGCTCTATCGCCAGGGTTAATATCAACATGTAAAGATGCCAAACATTTTGGACAATGGTCGCGTGAAGTATAACCAAGTGGTGAAACTAAATATCCACAAAATTCACAGGTAAAAGCATTATCATTTTTTGTAAAAGTTTTCATATGCTTAGTGTAAACTAAATTTAAAATTGTGTCAATAGAAAACCAAAATTCTAATGAGTGTAAGTTTTATTTCTGTTGTAAAATTAAAAATAAAAACATTTTACAAAAAGGTATGTTTTGGTTTATAATATAAATTAATAAAACTATGTACAACGTCAATTTAGATTAAAACTTTATGACGTTCATCAAGATAATGTTTTAAAAGGAGAAATTATGAAAAAGAAACCTTTCCTTGTTCGCTTATTGTGCGGAATACTTACAACGGTGCTTGTGATTGCTGTTATCGTTGGTGTAGGATGCATTTATATCAACAAAAAATTTGGTATAAATGTGTTTGAAACTTATTCACAAGTTAAAATTTTATCTCAACCAGTGGACGAAAACAAAAAATTCACAAATAAGTTTAGTTCAACAGATATGGCTGAAGCTCAAACAAATGTGAATGCAAAAATTTCAGGGCTGATAACCTACACGGAAGAAAATGGCTATAAAGTTTCAACCGAAGGTTTAACAGCAGAGTCTAATTTGACTTTGGAATTGTTAATTGCTGATAAACAACTTGCGGCAATTGCTGACGTAATTATTAAAGACCAAACTGACGGAATGAGTGTGGAAATCGGTGGCGAAAAATATAATGTTGAACTTGTGCAAATTCAATTTTCTAACATAGATAATGAAACGGGTTCAGCAGATGTAAATGTTGTTGCAAAAATTGACATTTCTTCTATTCAAGAACAAATGAAAGGTTTTCCACTTAATTTGTTTAGCAAATATATACCAAAGGTTTTGTATATTTCATCAACAACAACTGTAACAAAGTTGGAAGGTGAATTTAATTACAGCGTAACAAGCAAAGAACTTACATTAAATAATCTTAATAAAGCACAAACTTCAAATATTGTTAAGTTGCTTGATATGGTTGCTAAAACTGGTTCAGCTGATGATTTAAATCAATCTG
>CAKVCF010000153.1 GCA_934725795.1 uncultured Clostridia bacterium
GAAGTTTCCTTAATCACTTGTGATTAAGATTACGAATCAGCTGCTCTACCAACTGAGCCACAGTAGCATAAAAATCAAAAATATCTATCTACTGAAAATAATAATATCAAATTGGCAATAATTTTACAATAATTTGGCAAAAGTTTTGCAAAAATAATTTAACAAAAATGTTTTTGTTTGCGTTTTAGTTGCGATAATTTTGCTGATTTGATAAAATTATTCTATGTTATTAAAAATTGTATTATTTCTTCTTTGGCTTTTTGTGTTAATTACAATGTCAAGTGTAATGATAATTTTTGAACGCGATAAGCCACGCACAATCATAATGTGGCTTGCTTTGTTTTTATGCACTTCGCTTGTTGGCGGCATAATCTATTTATCGTCCAAGGTTGTATATTATAAAAAACGCAATTCTTTAAAAGTTAAAGTTAAGGAAGATGAAATTTACCAAAATCTTATAAGCAAGTATTTGCTTAAAGATAACAACACAAGTTATGATGAATATTTTACATTCAATCAACTTGGCTACAATGCAAATGTTTTTGAAAACAACAGTTGCGAATTTTTCCATACCTATGGCAAATTTCAAAACAATCTTTTGCGTGAAATTGCAACCGCAAAATCATATATCATTTTTGAAGTTACACAACTTAAAGCTCAGGATTTAGAATGGCTTAAACAACCTTTAATTGATAAATTATCTGCTGGTGTTGTTGTTAAAATTATCTATGATAAATCAATCAATCGTAAATTTAAGCGTGAACTTGTTGCAGCTGGGGCAAAGGTTTATAAATTTAGCAAATTACGTACACTTGACCATAAATTTGTAAATAGGCGCAATAGTGTTGTGATTGATGGCAATATTGCATATCTTGGTAAGATTGATTTAAAACCATGCCAAGCAAAAGAAAAATGCATAGTGTCAAATATGATTGTAAAATTCAAGGGTGAAGTGGTGCAAGATATTGACCTTTCAGCACATAAAGACGTTATTTTTGCAAGCGGAAAATATATGGATTATACAACACCAAAGTTTGATGCAAAAACGCAGGTTAAAATGCAATATTTGTCCAATACGATTGAGCAAGGGCTTGATTTGGCATTAATCAAGGCAATTTGTATGGCTAAAGAATCAATCCAAATCCAAGTTGAAGAATTTATTCCAACTGAAAGCATAATGGCACTTTTGAAATTTGCACTTAATTCAAATATTGAAGTTAAATTAATGATTCCTATGAAGGCAGAAGCGCAGGGCAGGTATTATGCATCACGTGCATATGCAAAAGAGTTGGCTTTGTATGGCGCAAATTGTTATCTTTATGACGGCTATATCAGGTTCAATTCTATTGTGATTGACTCTCATTACGGGCTTTATGGCTCTTTCACTCTCAATCAAGGGTTGATTAATGAAAGTCTGCAAGATGTTATGATTATTGACGATGAGAAAGCGGTTGCACATCTCAATAAAACGTTTGACGTAGGTGTTGATAATAGTTATCGCATAAATGATGCAAAATATTTATTGTTAAAAGAAAAATTCTTTAAAAACTTTGTTTAAAGCAAATTAAAAGGGGCAGTATGGAACAAAATCCACCTATTTTTGGCGTTGCTGGCACACCATCTAATTATAAAGGCAAGTTTATAGGCTTGTTTGATTGGTTGCGTGAAAAGGGTTTAAATGCATATGAAATTCAATGTGTTTATGGTTTTAAAATCAGTGATGTTAATAAAGAAATTTATTTAAAAGAACGCCAAAATGGCATATATTTTTCCATTCACGCACCATACTATGTTAATTTAGGCAGCAAAAATGCACCTAGCGTTGAAAAAAGCAAAGAATATATGCGTCAAGGCATAGAACTTGCAAAATCAGTTGGCGTTAACCGCATAATTTTCCATCCAGGCGGTGGTCATGATAACACTCCAGAAGGTAGACGTGCGGCAATCAAACAACTTATTGATGCTATCAATGAAATTACATCATTAACCGATATGGAAGATGTGCGTTTTTACCCTGAAATTGGCGGTAAAACAGCTAATCTTGGCTCTTTGGACGAGATTTTAGAATTC
>CAKVCF010000154.1 GCA_934725795.1 uncultured Clostridia bacterium
CTAAGCAAATTCAATTGAGTGGTGTTAAGCACCAAAATTTCTTTGTTTGTTTCAACAATGTAATATGCGTTTTCAATTTCACCCCAAACCAAATTATTTCCTTGAAGTTGCACACCGATATTTTCAGTTTGGTTTTCACCATTGTGCTTAAATTCACTCAACACACTTGATTCAACATTGCCCTGTGCCACTGTTTGCACAGCAACTGAAACAAAGTCAGTTGGCAATTCAAAATTCAAACAATTTGCAGCAAGCAAACTTTGTTCTACACCAGTTGACTTATAAACATAAACGCGATAACCAGCCACATTTTCACTTTCCACTGCTGGCCACGACAAAATGTTTGTATTAGCATTTAAGGTTAAAGTTGGAGCTTCCAACCTGCTTTTGATTGTAAGTTCAGCTGCTTTTGACCAGTTAGAATTAGTGTAATAGTTTTGTGCCTGTGTGCCATAAACTGCCTTACAACTCACTTTTGCTGTTGTTAAATTGTCAAAATCAATATTTTTACTTTTAAAAGCTTTATTTAAATTAACGTAAATTAAGTTGTCGCAAATTTCATCACGTGTGATGCTGCTATCTAAAATATCAAGCAACTCCACTTTGCCATTAAGGTCAACTTGCAAATTATTTGTGTATTGGTCCAAAACACAAGTTAAAATCCAGTCATTGTCAATTTTGTGCAATTCCAAGTTTTGAGGAGTTGCAAGATTAACATAGTTATAATAAACAATTTTAGGGCTGAAACTGCTTTCCAAATAATTGTTATCACGGCTGATTGCCTTAACATAGAATTTAAATTCGCCTGCCTCTGTCAACATTGATGCAAAGTCAAATTTATTCAAACTATATTGTGAACTGAACACATTCGGTGCGTTTGCAATGGTGTCGGGGTCATCAGCTTCAATAGGTGTTGAAGGTGTTACAACTTTAACTATATAACTGCTTGCGTTGTAAACATTGTTCCATGTAAGTGTGTTGCCAACAATTTGTGTTTCTGGTGTGTCGATATGCACTTGATGCACATAACTTATTGCCTTGGTATAAGCACTATCTTTCTTTTTGCTTGCACATGCTTTAACTTGAATTGAATAACTTTCACCAAGATTAAGCATACGTGAAATGTCATATTGCAAATAGTTTACGCCATTTTTATTGTAAAGTTCCATATAAGGGTTAGCGGTTGCAACAAAAACATTTTGTTCAAGTTTGTTAACACGAATAACATAATATTCGTCCTTATCTACACGTTCAAATGTGATAAGCCCGTCAGCTTCAACAACCAAATTTTTTGGTGTGGAAAGATAGTCTTTGTTAAGCGACTCACACCCTACAAAAACAAATGGCACGCATAAACATAAAATAAACAACCATAAACGCTTTTTCATGTTACCCCTAAACTGTTTAGCAAAATTTGTCCCCTAAATTGCTAAACGCGAATTGTAATATATATTTAGTATAACTAAAAAAATAAATTAAATCAAATAATTAATTTAAAATATTCAACATATATCTTTTTATTTAAACAAAATAAAACGCTAAATAGACAAATTATTTGCATACAAAACGCAGGCAAAATATCATATCAAAAATAAACAATCATAAATTATTTTAGGAGTTGTTATGTATTATTGTTGTGATTTTTTATCTCGTCCAGTTTTATCGCTTTACGAAGGCGAATTGATTGGCAATGTGGACAAACTTTTATTCGACCGTAAACTTAAAAAGTTGTTATATTTAGAATTGACCAGTGAAAACGATACACGCTTTTTGCTTCCAACAAAAAACATCTATAACGTTGGCAAAAATGCAATAACAATCAAAAACAACACAGCGGTAAGTTTAAAAATTGAAGACGATTGTTATTCCACCTGTCCAGTAGGCTCTAAAGCATTTAATATCAAAGGGGAATTTTTAGGTGTGGTTAAAGAAATTATTTTAACCGACAAATATTTAACCGATAAAATTTCATTTGAAAACAATCTTGTTCTCTCTGCTGATATGATTGCGTCTTCTGGCAAA
>CAKVCF010000155.1 GCA_934725795.1 uncultured Clostridia bacterium
GATTTTGCACCAGTGCCGTTACAATCAGCACAACGTTCTTTACGATTTATGATAATTTCTTTTTCACAACCAAAAGCTGCTTCTGCAAAAGTTAAAGTAAGATTTGTTTCAATATCTTCGCCTTCTTCACGCATTTGAGCAGTGCCACCACGGCCGCCAAAATTAGAGAAAATATTGAAAATATCTTCAAATCCACCAAAGCCAGAGCTATCGCCGCCAAAGCCTGAAAAACCACCATTTTCAAAGCCTTGTGCACCATCTGCTGAACCAAATTGGTCATAGTTGGCACGCTTTTGTTTATCACTTAAAACTGAGTAAGCTTCATTTATTTCTTTAAATTTTTCAGCCGCTTCTGGTGCTTTGTTTAAATCGGGATGATACTTTTTTGCAAGTTGACGATAAGCCGACTTGATTTCGTCATCACTGGCAGATTTATCAACACCAAGGGTTGCATAATAGTCTTTGTTTGCCATTTAATTTCCTTTTTAATTTAACGTTTTTTTACGCTGCAAAAAGTTTTGAAACATAAATTTCAAACAATTAATATGCACTTTGCGGTGATATTAGTTTTTGCTTTTTGCTTCTTTTACAATATATTTTGACACTTTTTCTTTAATGAAAGTTATAAAGTTATTTAATTCTTCTTCATCTTTAAAGCAAGATTTAGGCAATGTTTCAGTTACGTATTGTGGAACAAAATTATATGTGCCAACAAGAATTTCAATCTTAAAAACATCAGTGCTTTCAATAAATTTTGTTATATATTGCTTATCTTTATAATTCACATAAGCAACAGCACGCAATGATTTTGTTTTGCTGTTGCCGTTTTTATTTGTTGTTAATGAAATGTCCATCAAGTTGTCATAAAAATTGAAAGTTAAAACTTTTGTTGCATCTTTTGCACTTGGTTTAATTGCACGAACAATAAAATAAATTGCAAAACCAAGGCTGGCAAGTGCCATGGCTAAGAAAAGCAAACTCACCCACAAATCTGCTGTTGCAGAAATACCTGAAAGCACTGTTCCAAGCATAAAAACTGCCACTGCCATGAACATAATTACTGAAAAAACAATGTTGTTTTTCTTACGTGCCGCAACAAGGTATTCATTGTTATAAGGCACATTGATTTTAAACTTTTCTTCCATAACAAATCTCCTTGACATTAATCTAGCAAAATTAGGCAATTAATGTCAAGAAAATCATTAAAAATTGAAATGCCATATTTGATTTTTGTGCCAAAATATAGCGATTTTTAACATCACATCAATCAAAAGTTAGCAATGAGAGAGGCTTTAGACCTCTCTCAATTAAATCAAAAGCGGTTTATTCAACAACAACGTTTGGGTCGCCGTCATCTTTTTTGTCATTATTAGGATTTGCTCCTGTTTGACCAGCTTGTTGTGCTTGCGCTTGAGCTTGTTGATACATCTTGCTGAACACTGTGTTTGCAACGTTCATAAGGTCTTCACTAGCCTTTTTGAGTTCGTCTATACTTTCTGCTTGAAGGTGTTTCTTTGCTTCTTCACAAGCGTCTGTTAATTGTTTTTTGTCTTCTTCGGCAAGTTTGTCTGCATTGTCTTTAACAGTCTTTTCAATGTTCAAGATGCTTGCGTCAAGGCTGTTACGTGTGTCAATAACTTCACGTTTCTTTTTATCTTCTTCAGCAAATTGTTCTGCTTCTTTAACTGCTTTGTTGATTTCGTCTTCACTAAGGTTTGTTGAAGCAGTGATTGTGATTTTTTGTTCTTTTTGAGTGCCAAGGTCTTTTGCACTAACATTTACAATACCGTTTGCGTCGATATCAAATGTAACTTCGATTTGTGGAATGCCACGTGGTGCTGGTGGAATACCAGTAAGTTGGAATCTGCCAAGAGATTTATTTTGTGCGGCAAATTCACGTTCACCTTGAAGCACGTTGATTTCTACGCCAGGTTGGTTATCTTGTGCGGTACTAAAGATTTGGCTCTTCTTTGTAGGGATTGTTGTGTTACGTTCAATCAAACGTGTGCATAC
>CAKVCF010000156.1 GCA_934725795.1 uncultured Clostridia bacterium
TATAATCACCTTCTGGCAATGCGCCGATTGGCTCAAATTCGTTTAAGCAAATTTCAACTTTATCAATAGCATTGTTTTGATATGCCAAATCTTTAAGTGTAACTTTTGTTAATTTTTCAAGTGAATAATCAACACTCAATTTAAGTTCATTAAACACTGATGTGTTAAAGCCCATATTACTTAAATCTGCAATCAAACTTAAACTGCTATCGGTTAAACTGATTGATTTAAGCATTTCAACGCTGAGTTTATTTAAAATTGATTTATCATTTGCTTGTCCAACTAAATTTTTGATGCTGTCAATTACGCTTGAATCTGTTTCAACGCCAAGCAATTCACAAACGTTATTGATAATTTGAACAATGTTTTCACCATTGATTTTAACATACATATTGTTATAACGCACATATGCAATGTTGTTAAGGTAGTTAATTTGAATTGTATGTTCGTTGTTAACTGTTCTTGCAACTGTATCGCTTCTTGCCCCTGTTGAACTGTGTTCGTAAGTGTTGGTTGTTGTAACCACATTTAAGTTGACGCTGATTTGCATTTTGGTGAAGTCAAATTTATTTTTGCCGTCAACCATTGAATAAGCGTTTGTCCAAACAAATTTTGCGTTGCTTGTTGGCAACAAGTTTACAACTGTTTCAGTTGTGCTGATTGGTTGGTTATTTTCGTTATATGTTGTTTTTGTGTTTATAAGTTGTGTTTGCAAACCAAATGAAATGTGTTTGTTATCCACCACTTCAACCGCTGTGTTAAGTGCACTATTTACGGCTGATTTTAAGTTGTTAAGGCTTGTATATTCGCTTGTGTCAACACTAGGCATATCAAATGAGTTAAGAATTGCCACATCACCAGATGCTGAAATGCCTTTAATATTCAATCCGTCAAAGCGAAGACCAGTTATGCCATCATTGAAGTTGATGTTAAGTTCTAAATCTTCATTTGCATCAAACAAGTGTTTTGCAAATATAACACGCAATGTTTGATTTTCAATGCTTATATGTGAAAACACGCTTAAATCTAACTTGCTGAAATCTTTGTTGAGCAATGCGTCAATATCTAAGCCTGGTAAAATTGATTTTGCAAATGCCAATGCATCAAATTTGCTTTCAGTGCTGGCTGTTTGTTTTGATTGTTCAACCAAATCACGCATTGAAATGTTTGAAAGGTCTTGTGTGGTTAAATTATCGCTGATAAATTTAATTTGCTTGATAAGTGCAATAATATCTTTTAAATTTGCCACGGCAAGGCTGAGTTTTAAGTTGTTATATTTAACATAGATTGTGTCATTTTCAACTTGTGCTGTGATATTGTGAGTGTAATTTCTTGCTGTGTCCACCACTGCCAAGTTAACGTAAGCTGTTAAACCTGCCAAATTGAACTCTGTGCCTTGTTCTGTTTTTGTAAGTGCGTTGTTTAAATCTGCATAAACTGTGCCTGTTACAGCATAGGTTTTGCCATTTAATTTAACAAACACATTATCAACTGACAAAGCAATTTGTTTTGTTTTTGTGATATTGTCAACAGTTGTTAAAGCACTTGAAACAAGGTTTTCAACACCTGACAAATTGTTAAACTCTGCGGTGTTAACAGTTGAAGGAACAAATGTGTAATCAATGTTGATGTTTGCGTTTGCTTGAATATCGCTGATAGACAAGTTTATGATATTTAAACTTTCCACTGCTGTGCCATAACCAACTGTTAAATTAACATCTTGGTTAAGGTTGATAAGTTCTTTTGCTAAACCGATTTGCAATGTGTTTTCAGTTAAACTGATGTTTTTGATAAGTGCTGCGGTTAAGTTGCTGAAATCTTTATTCAACAATTCTTCCAACATAGAGCCTGAGATAAGGCTTGTTAAATCAAATTCAGTTTCTGTTTCGCTTGTTGGCAACAATGGTTTGATTGTTTCAACCAATGCTTTGATGCTTTCAACTGAAATTTTAACTTTTTGATTTTGGAAGTTAACATAAGCCACACCATTTTCAAGCCACA
>CAKVCF010000157.1 GCA_934725795.1 uncultured Clostridia bacterium
AAGCAAGACACAACACTTCTTCTTTAGTCATACCAAACTTATCAAGTGCTAAAAACATATTTTTTGTGTGTTTATCAACACCAAACGCCATCATATGTTTAACAATTGCATTATAATCAGCTTGACTTAAAGTTTCTGCCTTTGCTTTTTTCACAATAAATTTGCTCATATTCAATGGCTTATTTTCTTTTTCAATCTTCATAATATTTCCCCTATGCAATAATTTTATATTTATTGTCAGGTTTTGTCAAATTAATTGTTAAATAATTTTATTTTTAAGTTTTGCTAAAATTAAAATTAATTTTTAATTAAAAATACGTTTATTTACTCTGTTTTAGGCAAAAATTTTGATATGTCAAAATATAAAATTATAAACATTATTGACCGCATTTTTATTTCAACATGTGTGTTTTTGCTTTTCTTTGCTTGGATTAATTTTTACGTTAGAGATTTACGTCTAACTTTTGTTTTTGCCTTGCTTGCCAGTTTTTCAGTTTGTTTTTTATTGTTTTTATATTTCAACAAAAAACAGACAAAAGAAAACAAAACCAAAGCAAGAATTGACCTTGTTGAAAAGAATTTTTTAGCGTTTATTTTGCAATCAAGCCAAGAAAAACTAGACACTTTATCTCAGGTCTATAGCATTGAAAAATCCAACATAAACGGCTTTTTAAAAAGCAAAGACAATCTATATTTCATGTTCACTGAAAACGAAAAATTAAATAAAACTGCCTATTTTAACATAATTGCTCAGGCAAAAAATCTTAATTTTGAAACTTTGTATATAATTTGCGGTGATATTGGTGAGCCACTAAATTTACAAATTTTTAAAGATAAAAAAGTTCAAATAATTAACAAATCTCAACTACTTACCGATTTTGAAAGCAAAAACATTGATATTGTGTCAAATTCAAATTTGAACCTTGCTCCACCAAAAGTTAGGTGGATTGATATAGCAAAAAACATATTTGCACCACAAAAAGCCAAATCATATTTTGTATGCGGTTTGGTTTTGTTGTTCAGCAGTGTTGTGTTGCCTTACAACTTTTATTATATCATTTTTGGAAGCATGCTTATGCTGTTTGCTTTAATTTGCAGAATTTTGCCTAAATTTAGCGGTCGTTAGCAATCTCTTTAAGTGCATAAATAAGTTTATCAACTTGCTGAAATGTGTTGCTAAAATCAACAGATACTCTCACTGCCCCTGTTTGTAAACTACCAAGTTTTTTGTGAATCAGCGGTGCACAATGCAAGCCTGCACGCACACATATTTTATATTTTTGATTTAAAATATCCGCCACCAACATAGAGTCCATATTGCGAATATTAAAACTAAAAACGTTTTTGCTATCAGCTGTAGAATAAAGGTCAATAAAGTCTAGCACTGATAACTTTGAATATAAGTAGCCACTGAGTGCAGACTCTTTTTCATGTATCGCCTTAAAATTGGCTATTAAAAATTCAGCCCCTGCCTTCAAACTTGCAATAGGAATGGTTGGCAAAGTGCCTGCTTCTAAGCCTTCTGGCACATCGTTTGGTTGAATCAAATTTTCACTTTCTGTGCCAGTTCCACCACAAAGCAGTGGCCTTAAAGTTACTCCATTTTTTACAAGTAAACCACCAATTCCAGTGATAGCACAAAAACCTTTGTGTCCTGCAAAAGCATATAGGTCTATATTCATATTTTCAAGGTCAATATCAATATGTCCGCTTGATTGTGCGCCATCTACAAGCAACAAAATATTATGTTTTTTACATATCTTGCCTATTTGATAAAGATTTGGTGATTGACCTGTTACGTTGCTCATACCTGTAACAACAACCAATTTTGTATTTGGCTTTATTTGCGCAGTTAAATTTGTGTGAAAATCTGCCAATTCACACTGCAAAATTGTAACATCTACGCCCTTGTTTTTCAATCTTTCAAGCGGACGCAAAACCGAATTATGTTCAAAGCATGATGTTATAACATTATCTCCCGCAT
>CAKVCF010000158.1 GCA_934725795.1 uncultured Clostridia bacterium
ATATTTGCTTAGCCTATTTGCATTTCATATAGTTGACAAAAAACAAAAAATTTCACTAAAAAATACAATCATATTAAATAATAAATTCTATAAAAAATTCGTAAAATTCTTTTATTACTTTTTTTGGTCCTTATATATTCCTTTTTTTGTGGCACTTTTGTATTTTATGTTATAACTTGGAGTGCCTAAATTTCCTTAATTCAATTTGTCTTCTCAACTCCTCTTCTTCTATTTCCTGCTTAATTCTATTTCGCAATTTTTCCATTTTTTCAAAAGGCTCAGTCAATGGTGCAAAAATTTGCACCATTAACAGAATTTTGCTTTTAAATTATTGTCGTATACAATGAAAAAAATGAGCACTACAAAAACAAAAACCCACTAAAACATGCTATAATACGTTTATGCCAAACAAGACCACCATAAACGACATCCCAAACAGTATCAGCGCAAACTTCTTTGCACTGATTGGATTTGCTAATTTTATACTTATTTTTGGCTTTACTAATGATTATAGTGGTATTACGTTTAAAGAATTTCTTGTTATGCTAGGATTAATTTATTTTATATTTGGCGCAATTTCCATTGCTTGTAGCGTAATATTACTACCATTATTCTTTTTATTGAGAACAAACAATAAAAAAATATTTATAATAACACTACTACTAAACGTTATACTATACATTTTTATTATCTACAGACTTTATGTATTTTTTATTATTGATTTTAAATTGTTGGGATTGCTTAACGTTTATAACTATACATACCCTATTTGGTCATATCTGTTTCTTTTATTAATATCTCATTTTATAGATAAAAAAGCAAAAATTACTGTTAAAAACACATATTTATTAAATAATAAATACTACCGAAAATTCATTACAATTTTTTATTATTACTTTTGGATTTTATACATTCCTTTTTTCTTAGTTTATTCTATACTTATATTTGCTTCACTTTAAAACATTCGTTGTTTAATTAGCCTTTGTAATTCTTGTTCTTCAATTTTTTGTTTTATTTTGTTTCGCAATTTTTCCATTTTTTCAAATGTATTAGATTGCTGTTTCAAATTTTTCTTATATTCAATTACCAGATTTTGAGTATTCCCTCTCCTAAGGAGAGGGCTAGGGAGAGGGTTTTATAAACTTATTGATTTAAAAAACAATTTTCCACTTTCCATTTTCAATTTTACACTTGCTAACTCTCTATCCAAAAATTTATTAAAATCTGTTATAATATTTCTATGCCAAACAAAACCACCATAAACGACATCCCAAACCGTATCAGCGCAAACTTCTTTGCACTGATTGGGTTTGCTAATTTTGCAATTCTGTTGAGTTATATTGGTAAAGACTTTGACTACAATATTTTTGTAGAACTAATATTAATGTATGGATTTTGCATTTATCTGTTTGGAGTAATCTCTATTGCAAGTATTCCAATGATATTTCCTTTATTTTTTTTATTGAGAACCAATAACAAAAAAACATCTAACATTCTTTTTTTTACAACTATTGTACTTTTTATTGCTATTATTTGTATTTTGTATTATCTATTTATACCAAGTACAAATCTTCTTAATACAATTGATGTTTATAAACATCCTTACATTATTTGTTTATATTTGCTTAGCCTATTTGCATTTCATATAGTTGACAAAAAACAAAAAATTTCACTAAAAAATACAATCATATTAAGTAATAAATTTTATAAAAAATTCGTAAAAATCTTTTATTACTTTTTTTGGTCCTTATATATTCCTTTTTTTGTGGCACTTTTGTATTTTATGTTATAACTTAGAGTCGTAGGTCGTGTTCAACATTTTCATTGAACACGACTAACTTCAAATCAAAATACGCAAACTACTCCCCAAACCCTTTAAACAAACTTATTCACATATTAACCTTTTAAAACAATTTTCCACTTTCCATTTTCAATTTTCCATTTACAAACCCTACTGCGCGCCACCTTCAT
>CAKVCF010000159.1 GCA_934725795.1 uncultured Clostridia bacterium
TTTCACTCATGTCACCCGTCCCTATATCTACGTGTGTAGCACAAGAAAAAGCCACTTGCAATGGAGTAAGTGGCAGGGAAAAGGAAAAAGGGATTAAAAAGGGAAAATTTAAACATTATGAGAAGATACCGAACGTACGTTCAATGTTGTCGCTTGCGACTTTTTTAACGGAATCGTATTCCGTTTTTAGTGCTTCACGTTCGGTTTCTAATTTAGATAATTCCATATCATATTTTTTGTCTTTTGCATCAATTTGTTTAGTAGCGTGTTCATATTCTGCTTCAGCTTTAGCATAGGCACGCTTGTCGATAGTCGTAGTTGTAGTTGTACCAACAAAACTATCAGTTGCAATAGACGTTGTAGATATATCTACTTCACCTGTTTTTTTGTCTGTGTTGATTATTGAAATAGAGAATCTACCGTTTTCCAATTGATTTTTTAACCAGTCACCGTCAGTAGCTGCATTACCACCTAAATTGCCATCAAATTCTGTAATACTTACACATCCACCGCAAGCTTGGATTTGACGGAAAATATTTACGTAGTAATTGAAATCTTCTGAGTTATATTCTTCGATACCATAGTTTTCATAATCATCTGCAGAATTTGCACCAACATTCTTGTTGTAAATTTTTTCTGCATAATTAGTATACATTAGGTTGTAATAAGTTTTTTCAAGCTTATCATATTTCTCTTTGTCTTCATCTTTTAAATCGTTGTAATCTTTACCATTCAAGATTTTATCCATTGAGTCCTTGCAACTTTTTACTGATTTATAAGCATTTGTTTGTACTGCTTCAGAATCATTTGCAAGAGATTCATATACTTCATCGCAATTATTTTTCAATTTGTCTAATTGAACGCTTTCTTTACCACCAATCATGTATATGGCAAAAGCGTATGGAGAAGAAGTGTTATCGCCTTTATCTGTCATATAGTTGTCATAAGCTTGTTTAATATCTTCTGACACAATAAGCCTGCCATGTTCATCTTGAATTGCATATTTGTTAATTACTGTATCAACAGCATTTCTGCCCCACAAGTTGTTAAAGTTTGCAGAAATTGTGTTACCGTTTGAATCTTTAACTGTTAGAGTTGTTGCATCTAAAGCTTCCAAATAATCTTGATATACTTCATCACTTTTGGTAGCCAACTGAACTTTTGCATTCTGAATGGACTGTGCCTGATATTCAACATCATGCATGCGCGCAGTTATTGTTAATAATCTAGCTTGTGACGCTGCCATTCCCATAGTTCGTAGTTGTCCTTTTTACTTTTAGTCCCTTTTGACATGTATATCGGCACATTCGGGCAAAAACTTTAGCGTTTGGAGAGATTTTTTGAAAAATTGTTACATTTCTTCATAAAGATTTTAAGTATAATTTTAATATAATTCAGGAGGGGATAAATGATATTAAAATGTGTTGAACTCTTAGCTGTTGCTGTAATTGCGTATTTAATCGGTTCAATTCCGACAGGCTATTTAATAGTTAAAGCAAAGACAGGTCAAGATATAAGAACTGTTGGTTCAGGTTCTACCGGTGCAACAAACGTAAAAAGGGTTTTAGGTAAAAACTATTTCTTTTTGGTAATGCTTTTGGATGCGATGAAAGGTGCATTGCCTGTTGTTTTGGCAAAACTGTTTGCAACTGTTGGAGTTTCTTTGGGCTTAGCTCCCGTTATTGCAGCTATTGCAGTAATTATTGGTCACAGTAAATCAATTTTCTTGCAATTTAAAGGTGGAAAATCTGTAGCGTCGGGTGTTGGTACAATTCTTGCTTTGAATTGTGTTGTGGGTTTAATTATCGCGCTTGTTTGGGGGGTAATTACATATACAACTAAATATGTTTCAGTCGGTTCAATTATTGCATTGATTGTTTCACCATTTGTAATGTACTTTTTAGGCGCACCAATAGCTTATGTTGCATACTGTGCACTGGGTGCAAT
>CAKVCF010000160.1 GCA_934725795.1 uncultured Clostridia bacterium
AGCTAAAGCAGGTGCAAAACCTTTAGTTGTAACAAACACAACATTTATGCAACGTGCTTACGACCAAATTTCACATGACGTTTGCATCAATAATTCGCCTGTAACAATTTTGCTTAACTACACCAGTTTTGCAGGTTTAACCGATGTCAGTCATCTTGGCATTTTTGGCATAGCAGCATTCAGCAATATTCCAAATTTAGTTGTGCTTTCACCAACTTGCAAACAAGAATATTTAAACATGTTAGATTGGTCAATTGACCAACATGAACATCCTGTTATGATTCTTATTCCAGGCAACGAAGTTACTGATAGAAATGCCGATAAAGATTATAGCAAAATTAACAGTTTTAAAGTTGAATGTAAAGGTGAAAAAGTTGCCATTTTGGCACTTGGTGATTTCTTCCAATTTGGTGAAAACTTAGCAACAAAAATTGAAGAAAAATTTGGCTTTAAACCAACACTTATTAATCCAAGATTTGCTTCTGGCATTGACAAAAATTTGCTTAAGAATTTAACAAAAAATCACAGTGTTATTTTAACATTTGAAGATGGAATTTTAAACGGTGGCTTCGGTGAAAAAGTTGCTTCATACCTTGGCACGTCAAATGTTAAAGTTAAAAACTATGGCCTTGAAAAATTGTTCTATGACCGATACAATCCAGCCGAACTTTTAGCTTCTCTTGGCATAACTGAAAAAGATATTTTAAAAGATGTTGAAAAATTTTTAAAATAAATTTTCTTTTTAAAAATTAATAAAACAATAAAATTAATAGCAACAAAATTTATTTAAATAAAAATTAAAAAATTAATAATTTATTCCAAAAAAAACCACTAAAAATGTGGTTTTTTTATTGTTTTTTATGATTTTCAAATATTTTTATTAATATTTTTTATTTAATTTATAAAAATTTATTTTTGTATGAAAATCATATCAATTAAAATTTACTTTTTAGATTAACAAAAATTAGACCTTTAAACATAAAAATAACAAAGGTGGTTTATGTGTTATAATATTGCAATCATTGGAGCAACAGGTTTGGTTGGAAGAAAAACTTTAGAAGTTTTATCAAACCACGGCATAAGCGAAAAACACAATTTATTTTTATTTGCCTCAGCCAAATCCGCTAACAAAAAAATTAAAATTTGTGATAATAGAAAACTTGTTGTTGAAGAATTAAACAAAGAGAATTTGATAAAGGCAAAACTAGATTTTGCCCTGTTTTGCGTGCGCGAAAATATCAGTTTATCTTATGTAAATTTTTTGGCAAAATGTGGTGTTAAAGTAATTGATTTTTCATCGGCGTTTAGACACAAATTTCCATTAATCGTACCTGAAATAAATTTTGAAGATATTTTAGATAGCAACATAATTTGCAACCCTAATTGTTCAACAGCAATAAGCGTTATTGCTCTAAATAAAATTGCCTCACAATTAGGTCTTAAAGAAATTGTGTATTCAACATACCAAGCAGTAAGCGGAGCTGGTCAACTTGCATTAAAAGATTTTAATAAAACAAATCCAAACAAATTAAAAAAATTAGATTACCCTATAGCACGCTATTTATTACCATATATCGGCAAGATTGATAAGCATGGTTACAGCCAAGAAGAAAACAAAATGATTTTTGAAACACAAAAGATTTTGCATTTAGATAGCACAAATATCACAGCAACTTGCATAAGAGTACCAGTAAAAAACTGCCATACAATAACCATAAATTTTGAAACAATTAAGCCATCCAACTTTAGACAGATAAGTGCTTTACTTAGCAAAAGCCCTGGTTTATATTTCAACAGCAGCTTGCCGATGCCAATTATTGCAAACAATGAAGAAAATGTTTTTGTAGGCAGGCTAAGAGCACATAAAACAAAACAAAATTGCTTTTCCTTTGTTGTGTGTGGCGACAATTTGTTAAAAGGTGCAAGCCTTAATGC
>CAKVCF010000161.1 GCA_934725795.1 uncultured Clostridia bacterium
ATTTATTGTAATTATTAAAATTATTACTGTTATTATAATTATTATTATAACCGTTAAAATTGTTTGAATTATTAAATGAATTGCCATAAGAATTGTTGTTTTGATTGTAACTATTATATGAATTAAAGCCAGAGTTTATTTGCCTTTCTTTTGCCAAACCAAGTTCATACAAAAACCTTGATTTTACGCTATATTCACGTTTGCCATACATAAATCGTGATGAACTTGAAGATAAAAATAAGTCCTTTTTGGCACGTGTTACAGCAACATACATCAGGCGGCGTTCTTCTTCCATATCAGTTTCATCATCACGGTTGATTGGAAAGATTTTTTCTTCACAACCAACAACAAAAACTGTGTCAAATTCCAAACCTTTTGCGCCATGAATTGTGGCAATAACAACACCTTCGCCGTCATCATCGTCCATAGCAGCTGAAAGTGTTACTGATTGTAAATAGTCCACTATTGTTGCGTTTTGGTTGTTCTCTTCAAACTCTTTAACCGAATTTGAAAGTGAGTTAACGTTTAAAAAGCGTTCGTAATCTTGCTCATTGTCCAAATCAAAAGATTCTGTTATTTTGGTTTGCTCTAAAAGGTATGTAAAAAAGTCATACATGCCCATAGTGTTCATATTGTTTTCTAAATCTGCAAGCAAATCACGCAAAGGTATAAGTTTTTCTTTAAGTGCGTTTGGCAAAATTTGCTTATCAATGTCCATAACCACTTGTTTAAGTGATGTGCGGTTACGTGTGGCAATTTCGGTTAATTTTGCAATGCTTGTATCTCCTATACCACGCTTTGGAAAATTGATAATACGCAAAAAACTTACGTCATCATCAGGGTTAACCAACGCCACAAGATATGCCAACACATTTTTAATTTCAGCACGTTCAAAAAACTTAAAGCCGTTATACATAATGTGCGGAATGTTATAAGCCAACAACTTTTCTTCAAACGCACGTGATAATGCATTTAAACGCATCAAGATTGCCATTTCGTGGTAAGGTGTGCCAGCAGCATGCATGCGTATAATGTTTCGCACAACAAAGTCGGCTTCGTCAGTTTCATTTTGTGCGGGATAATAATAAACTTCACTTCCCTCATCGTTTTCGGTGTAAAGTTGTTTATCTAAACGGTTTTTATTGTTTTTGATAATCAAATTTGCACGTTCCAAAATCTTTTTTGTGCTGCGGTAGTTCTGCTCTAACTTAAACACCTTTGCATCTTTGAAATCACGCTGAAAGTTAAAAATGTTATCAATGTTAGCGCCACGCCAACCATAGATTGATTGGTCTTCATCTCCAACAATAAGCAGATTGCGCGTGCGTGAAGCAAGCAATTTAACAATATCATATTGAAGTTTGTTTGTGTCTTGAAATTCGTCCACACTGAAATATGTGAACTTGTTTTGTATGCTATCAAGCACTTCGCGATTGGTTGAAATAAGGTTATAAAAATTTATCAGCAAATCATCAAAGTCCATTGCATTGTTCTTTTTAAGTTCAGCCTGATAAGCACTGTAAAACTTAACAAATTCGCCTATGTTATGGTCATAACGATAAATATTTGCATATTCTTCAATCGTCATATTTTCGTTTTTTATTGTAGAAAGATTATGCTTAAAATTGCATTTTGTATCTTCGTCTGTGATATTCATTTGTTTGAAAATATCTTTGAAAATTTTAGCCGTATCAGTTTCACTGAAAATAGTAAAATTTTCTTTATAACCTGTTAAAAAACTTGCATATGTGCGTAACATACGTGCACAAAAACTATGGAATGTGCAAACTGTAACCATATCGCCATCTGGTGCAATTTTGGTTATTCTATCTTTCATCTCGCCTGCCGCTTTGTTTGTGAAAGTGATTGCCAAAATTTTATAGGCTGGAACAC
>CAKVCF010000162.1 GCA_934725795.1 uncultured Clostridia bacterium
GTTTTATATGCTTTAAGTATTGCTGAAATAAAAAGGGGGAGTTATGAGAAAAAAGATTAAAGGTAAATTATATTTTTTAGCAAGGGACGCAAAAAGCAGAATGAGAAATTACAATCGCGAAAAATCAGTTTTTGAACAAATGCCATATGCTAAGATTGGTCTAAGCGAAAAAGAGCAAGGATTGTATGAACGTGTTTGCCGTATTTTAGATAGCGACAGCATTGTGATTAATCCAATAAAAGAGCTTATAGACAATAGGTATTACAACACTTTGACACTTGAAGGCAAACAAAAATACATATTTGATTTAAGCGAAAAGTATAAGGAAATGAAACTTAGATACGAACGTGAACATCAAGAATTTGCCAATGTTTCAAATATTTAGTTTTTTTTGTACAAAATGTTGACTTTTGTACAAAAATAGTTTATAGTGTTTTTAAGTTATAGCAAAAGGACGTATGAAATGGACTGTGTAATTACGAATAAATCTCGTGTTGAGAACCAAGAGCAAATATTTGAAAAGGTTTGTTCGTTCTTCGAAATGCCGATGCCGAAGTTAACAGAAACTGAATTTGTTAGGCAATTTAGGGAACTTTGTTTGATAAGATAGGTGTTGGCAATAAATATAATAGTAAAAATAGATTTTTTGGATTTGTTTCACTTGTTGTGGGGCAAGCGGTTAGTGATGTTTTAAATTTAGGCATAAATGTTGCACCAGATTATTTAAGGTTGATTAAGTTTGATGGTATTAATTTTGTAAATCAAATTAAACAGTATTTACAAACTGAAGATATTGAACAAGCAATGATTGATGCTTTTGATTTGTGCGATGATAATGTTAAAACTGTTAATAGCATAGACTTTGAAATTTAGTGTATTGAGTTTGTGTGAATGATTGTTTGTTGAATAAGAAAAAAGTTTAGCTTTTTGCTAAACTTTTTTTGCTATCACATTACCTGTTGAACTATCTAACAATACGCCTACCATTTCGCCATTTGTTGAAA
Organism: uncultured Clostridia bacterium; assembly: GCA_934725795.1. Lineage (GTDB taxonomy): Bacteria > Bacillota > Clostridia > Christensenellales > UBA1242 > Onthoplasma. The sequence goes on from CAKVCF010000162.1 coordinate 1,005, forward strand.
CTATGCCAACATACCAGTAATAACTGGTTTGTTCTGTTGATGAATCTTTGACGATTTTCATAACGGCTTCAATCTTATTGTTTTTGTCAGCAGTTAATTGTTTGATGCTTGATTCAAGTTCTTTGTTGGCAATTTTTATTGCACTGTCTTTATCAACTGCAAATTGTGATGAAGTGTTAACAAGTTCTTTGTTAAAACTATAGCCAGTGAATAGTACTTGAACTGTAACAACAGCATCGGCTGGGGCAGTGGCTTGAATGTCAGCAGAGTAAGAGTTATCAACTTCACTTTTTTGTAATTGACCAGTGTAAGTTTGGTCGTTAATTTTAACTGTATAAGTGTAAGTGTCGGTGCTCATTGGTGCACAATCAAGACGTGATAAACTTACAATACCAAATTCAACCATATTGTTTTTAATACCGTCAAAATTGTAGTTTTCTTCACGCATGCCTGAACTGAAACTTGCTGTGTAAACATCGTCTTGTGCAACATATAGATTTTGGCGTTCTTCAATTAAATAGTCGTTTAAGTTTAAACTTTTGTTTCCACAAGCGGTTAAAAAAATTGAACAAACAGCAACAATTAAAATCAAAATTTTCTTTTTCATATTTTACCTCACAATTATCATATTTGCTTGTCCACTTTGTTAGAACTTGGTTGACAAATTTTTTATGCGGCTGTATCATAAAAATAGTGAAAACAGAAACCAATACTTTATGCAATATTTGTCCGCGTGCCTGCAATGTTTTTAGGAATAAACAGGTTGGTTTTTGCAATCAAACAGATAAAATACGCATCAGTAAAGTAATGTTGCATCATTATGAAGAACCTTGTATAAGTGGTGCTGAAAATGACAAAGGTAGCGG
>CAKVCF010000163.1 GCA_934725795.1 uncultured Clostridia bacterium
CAGCTTTAACCTTGCCTGCAGTTATCAACTCTTCTGCTTTACGGCGGCTTGTGATGCCTGATTGTGCAATATATTTATTAATTCTCATTTATATTTTCTTCCCATAGTATTTCTTTGATTTGAAGTGTTTGGTTATCCAAAAACTTATCAATCTTATTAATTGTATATAATTTTACTGAATTAAGCAACTGATTATCTAATAAAATGTCAATTTTTCCTACAACACTGCCTTGTTTTGCATCGTCTAACTTAACATTATAATTTAACTTAACTCTATCTTTTTCTCCTGGCAAAAGTGGATAATAAAAATCGTTTTCTGCATACAAATAAAGCCTTCCATTTGCTAAATCTGTAACATATTCGTTATATATTTGCTTGTTTTTATCTATCAATTTTGTATAGTTATAATCTGTAAAACTTGCTTCAAGCAAATCTGCACTTTCTTCAAACATAGGGCCGCAGTTTAAAACAACACACACCGTTGTTTGTTGTTCTCTTTCACAAGCACTAACCAAACAACGCCCTGCCTTTGATGTAAAACCAGTTTTAACACCACAGCAACCGTCCAAACTTGAAAGCAAGCGGTTTTTGTTTGTTAAATAACGTTTATCTGTCATATTTGTTGCTGGAATAACATGTGATTTTGTTGAAACAATCTCTTTAAAAATAGGATTGTTTAAAGAATAACAACTGATAAGTGCCAAATCATAAGCCGTTGTGTAATGGTTCGGATTATCAAGCCCGTGTGGGTTTGCAAAATGTGAATTATTTGCCCCAACCTTTTTTGCAAGGGCGTTCATTAAATCGGCAAATTCACTTACACCCCCTGCAATGTGATAAGCAAGTGCGGTTGCACTATCATTGCCACTGCGAAGCATAAGCCCATAAAGCAAATCTCTAACTGAAATTTGTTCGCCTTTTCTTAAATAAATTGACGTGCCCTCCACTCCAACAGCGTTATTGTTAACTGTTATAACTTCGTCTAAATCTTTGCAATTTTCAATTGCTGTTATTGCTGTAACAACTTTTGTGGTTGATGCCATTGGCAGTTGTTCGCTTGCGTTTTTACTATATAAAATGCGATGGCTATCTTTATCTAGCACACACATTGCCTTTGCTGAACTGCTGGCTGCTGACGTGTTTGATGGTGAAATCTGCCAAAGCAACATAACAGACATTAAAATCGATGCAGCAGCTAAAAGCAAACAAACAATCGGTTTGATTGAATTTTTGATTTTCATTTCATATTCCCCACAAATTTTTTAAGCACTTCAGTTGCATTTTTAATAAGCCCAAGATACGCAGTTGATTTGTCGGCGTGGATGATTTTAAACTTGTTATTATTGACCACAAAAAAACCGATAGGTGTAACAGTAAAACCACCGCCAGTGCCACCTGCCATTGGAAAGTCTGCTGAGTTACGCTTTGCATTTAAGTCGTTATATTCGCCGCCACCTGTAACAAAGCCCACGCTGACTTTTGAAATAGGAATAATCACTGAATTATCAGGCATTGTGATTGCATTACCAACCACACAATTTACATCAATAAGCGAACGAACCTTATCAAGCGAAACATCAATTAATGACTCAATTTTGTTATCTTTGTTTAAGTGTATTTTTTCTATTTTTTTCATAACTTCTCCATGAATAAATTAATGTGTATGCCAACGAATATAACATATCCCAAATTGACACCCTTATCGAACTTTTTGCCCTTATTGAACAAATATCTTGATTATATTTTGGCTCAACATTAACAAAAATATGTGCGCTTTTTTTGTTGTTTTGAACTTTGCAAAAAACTGATTTACCAATAACATCAAAATATCCTGCACCAACGGCCGTTACGCACGCATCATTGGAA
>CAKVCF010000164.1 GCA_934725795.1 uncultured Clostridia bacterium
TAACAACAACTTCAAAGCGTTTGTCAATTTGATTGATGCTTACTTTACCACCGATATCGCTGATAACAGCAGCACCTTTAGGGTTACGTGCTTCGAAAATTTCTTCAACACGAGGCAAACCAGAGGTAATATCGTTAGATGCAGTACCACCGCTGTGGAAGGTACGAAGCACCAACTGTGTACCAGGTTCACCGATTGATTGAGCAGCGATAACACCAACTGCTTCACCAACGTGAACAAGGTCGTTTGTTGACATATCACGGCCGTAACATTTTGCACATACGCCGTTTTTAGCTTTACATGTAAGCAAGCTGCGAATATTAACTTTTTCAACACCAGCATTGACGATAACTTTTGCAAGTTCATCACTGATGTAGCAGTCAGCACCAACAATTTCTTTCTTTGTTTTAGGGTCGATAACAGGCATAGCTGTGTAACGGCCAACAATACGTGCTTCCAAAGTTTCAACAACTGTGCCGTTTTGTTTGATTTCTGTAACGTCAATACCTTTAACAACTTCACCAAGGTTGCCAAAGCAATCTTCTTCAGTGATTGTTGTATCTTGTGCGATATCAACCAAACGACGTGTCAAGTAACCAGAGTCTGCAGTTTTAAGCGCTGTATCCATAAGTTGTTTACGGCTACCACGAGCTGCCATGTAATATTCAAGAGGGTTCAAACCACGGCGGAAGTTAGATTTTACTGGCACATCACTAACCGCACCAGATGCAACCGCTGTGTTACCAATAACACCGCAAAGTTGCTTCAAGCTATCTTCACCACCACGGGCTTTAGATGTAATAATAACTTTGATTGAGTTAAATTTATCCAAATGACCAGATGTAACTTTAATAACATCATTAACTGCCTTGTCCCAAACAGCCATGTTTTTGTTATATTTATCAGCATAACTCATCAAACCTTGCATATACATATCGTCATTTGCTTGGACGATTTTATCTGCTTCATCAATGATTTGTTGACGTTCTTCTGCTTCTTCCATATCAAAGATAGAAAGTGAAACGCTTGAAAGTGTGCTGTATTTATAGCCCATATTTTTAATATCGTCAATCATGGTAACAGTTGTGTTTGTGCCATGTTTACGATAACAAGTTTCAATCAACTTGCCATATGTGCCTTTTTTAACTTCATCTTCAATTTCAAGGCGAAGTGCATTTTCTTTAGTATCACGTGGCACAAAACCAAGGTCTTGTGGAATGATGCTATTGAAAATAACTTTACCAAGTGTTGTTTCAATACGGCCTGTTACCTTTTCGCCATTAAAATCAACTGTGCGGCGCAAAGTGATTTTTGCTTGAAGGCTAAGTTTGCCGTTTTCATGTGCAAGTTGTGCTTCGTCAGCGCTTGCAAATGTCATACCTTCACCTAACGCACCATCGCGTACAGCTGTAAGGTAGTAGTTACCTAAAATCATATCTTGGCTAGGCACCATGTTAGGGCTACCATCACTTGGTTTAAGCACGTTATTTGATGCCAACAAAAGCATACGAGCTTCTGTTCTTGCTTCAACTGAAAGTGGAACGTGCATACTCATTTGGTCGCCATCGAAGTCGGCGTTAAAGCCGCCACATGCCAAAGGTGGAAGACGGATTGCCTTACCTTCTACAAGGATAGGTTCAAATGCTTGCACTGAAAGTTTGTGAAGTGTAGGCGCACGGTTCAAAAGAACTGGATGGCCTTCAACAACTTCTTGCAAAATATCGTAAACGATTGGACGTTCTTGTTCAATCATACGTGTTGCTTTTTTAAGGTTGTTTGTTGCATTCATTTCCAACAAACGTTTAATAATAAATGGACGGAACAATTCAAGTGCCATCATTTTTGGCAAACCGCATTGATAAATTT
>CAKVCF010000165.1 GCA_934725795.1 uncultured Clostridia bacterium
ATTGATATTTCTGCGCACTGATTTATCAATATACTTAAACTTGTTAGCATAATCTTTTGCCATATTGACATGTGTTGTGTTTTCAATCTTTTCAACATCTAAGGTATTGTTAAAGTTTAAATTAAACACATTTTCGTTTGTTGATTCACAACTGAAGTTGCCAACAATTGCCATTTCAGGGTATTGACCAAGCAACTTGCGGCACATATAACCTAACAGGCTTGCATTTGATGTGCCAGACGCGTTTACCAATGTTTGCCATTCAGTATCTAATGAAAAGTCATAAATGCTTGTGTTGCCTGAGGCCAACTGATAATTTGAAGCATCATCGGCCAATCTTATAATTGCTTGTTTAACTGTTTCGTTTGATTGTGGTTTGATATAAATGTTAAGTTTATAATTTTCATCTACGCCAAACAATAAGTGATACCAAAGCAAGTTTGTTAAATTTGTTACATCGCTTATTGCAAAATTATATTTTGTTGTGTCGTCAAACAAATAAACGCCATAACGTTCAAAATCTTTCAATTCAGTGTATCGATAAGTGAATGAACACTCTTCGCTATATGAACTTGACACATATGATTTTGAGCTTTCACTATTTGAATAAACCACCGATTTAACCGCAAATTTATAGCCACCTTCAACGGTTATAATGTCATTTATATTGAAGGTTGTTTGATTTGTTTTGTAAATATACTCTTTATTTTTAGGTGTTGTAACTTTGATAGTGTAACTATCAGCATTTGTGTCCCCTGTCCAACCAATTAAAAATTCAGTTTTAGATTGATTGTTGTATCTTAAATTTGATGGTGTTGCCAAAGTTTGTAATTTGCTTACAACTGCAAATTCACTTGACCTATCTGAAGCATCATAATAACTGTTGTCTGCGCCAGGGTATGCTGTGATATAAATATAATATTCGCCTGCCTGTTGCACATAGGCGGTTATATCTATTGCACCTTTCACGTTTGTGATAGGCAAAGTAAGTTTTGGTGTTAAGCTTGCAAGATAACTTGTGTATTCAGTATCGTTAAGCTTGATAATTTCGACACCGTAACTTTGCGCATTGTCTTGCAGATTAAATGAAAGCACATATTTACCATCAGTTTCATCTGGATTGCTTACCACAATATTTGTAACTTGCTTTAATTGATTGCGCAATTTGTAAACATAACTATTAAATTTGCTTGCTTGTGTGATTGTGTCTGCTTCTTGTGGCAAAGCGCGCACCGTTATGTTGTAAGAATTTGCCATAACTTCACCATTAATATCTGTTAAGAAGTCGGTTATATCAACTTTATAAGGTGTTGTGCGGTTATCGTTAAGTACTGTTTTTGTGTTAAAGTTAACCATAATTTCATATCTATATGCCCCTTCAACACCATTAAAGTTAAGGTAATATTTTCTGCTGCCGTTTGTTTCAATAGTGATTGGATTGTTAAGGCTGTCAGTTACAAATTCAGGCACGTCCAAAACCTGACTGTAAGTTAAAGTTAAATCACGGCTGCTAAGTTCGCTATTTAAATAATAACTATATTTATCTGCCACCGCTTGCACTTGAACGCGATATTCTCTGCCACGTGTGATATAGTTTGCTAAATCAACACGATTGCTAACAAACAATTGATTTATGCAAACTGCTTGGTTGGTTTCTTGTGATAAATCGGTGATATACACTTTATAACCGATTGCATTATTTACCGCATCAAAACTCAATAAATATTTGTTGCTAGAAACAAATCCAGCGTTTTGTGGTGTGCCAAGTTGCACTTTATAACTTGGTTTTAAGGTTGCTGTGTTGCTGTTTTTGTTTGAAACAATGGCTGTAACTTTAACTTCTGTTACCAAATAATTAAGGC
>CAKVCF010000166.1 GCA_934725795.1 uncultured Clostridia bacterium
TACATTGATTTTCTTTGCAATCTTTTTAATATTCATTTAGCCCCCTTTTATGCGCTTATCAAAATTGTAAACAAATCTAATCAATATTTATGTTATCACAAAAAACAAAATTTTCAAATCAAAACATAAAACATGCTTATTTAAACAGTATTCAAAATTGTTATGGTTGACATAAACAATCTTTGCAACAAGAAAAACTTACAATTTTATTTTTCCTTAAAAGCCTTCAATGCCGCATTAAAAAAACTTACCCGCAGGTAAGTTTTAAAAGTTAAAATTCAAACATGGCTGTTTGATATTGATAATACATTTTTATCAAATGTTTTGCTTTTTGTTGAATTGAATGTATTTGAGCTTTACAATTTGCAAAATAATCATTACGCAAGCGGCTAGCTCCTGTAATTTCCTTGCTTAAACTTCTAATTGCTTTTTTGCAGTTTTCAACCAAAATTTCCAATCTATCATAAGCCACAGAATCTATTTTGCCACCTTTGATATCTGCCAATTCAGCGTCAAGCACTTCAATTTCTTCTTCGATGCACATAACCTTCTCCTTAGTTCAATTAATATAACACATTCTTTTTACAATTTCAATATCAAAACTTAAAAAATTTTAATTATCTGGTTGAGTTTGTGTTGCTTCAGATGTTTCGTTCATCGGTGGTTGCTTCTTTTTTGCAATCTTATCTTTGATTTTATAAATAAGTTGAATTGCAAGCCACAGCAACACACATATTGCCATAAAGATAGCATAGATAAGCAATTGAATAACAGGGTAGAAGGTTGCATAACCAATTTTGAATGATACAAATAATTTAACAATGCCGTCACCAAGCAATTTTGCTGCTTTAGCCGAGTCAAACATAAACAGATAGTTTGCAGCATAAAACCCGTTGCCGGTTTTTAACGCAATGGCATTAAACATAGTGCCCAATGCCCAAGCACAAACAAAATAAATTGTAAAGCCTAACAAACAATCACATAAAGCCTTTTTATCCAATCTTGGGAAAATGTTAAGCAAAAGTGCCAACATTGGCACAACCAAAACGTTGCTGTGCTCTAAAATAAAATGCATATTGTAAAGATAGAACAATCCTTTGCCATCTAAATCTGGGCTAATCAATGCAAACAACACGCCAATCACATTGATGATAACGGTGAAGTTGAAAAGTTTTTTGTTTTTGCTGATAAGTGAGAAAAGGATAAAGAAAGAGCCCAAATTGCAAAGTTGGAAAGGCAGCCTTGCAATGTTAATTGAGATTGCTGAAAACATTTGAAGATATTGCATAATAAGCGAAAGTGAAAGCACAAACAGCAAAACCATTTTTGTTTCTGTGTTCTGTTTGCGGAAAAGGAAGTAAAGCACAACAATTTCAACAATCAAAAACAAAAACCAGCAAATGTGTATAGGGCTGTAAGCGGAAAAGATTATATCAGAGTATCCAAACAAATGTTGCAAAGCATAAATTGGGGTTGAAGATAAAATCACTGCCGGCAAGCAAATAAAGAAGAATAAATATTCCTTTTTATCTTTAAAGTTAAACACGTGTTTTTCTTGAATTGCCAAAACAATGGGAACAACAAGTTGCAAGCATAAGATAAGCCCAAACCAAATAGACCTAAAAACTGGGTTAATCAAAAATTGTTTAAAACCATCACTGATAACGGAAATAGAGTTTAAACCGCGGCCAGCTGTTGAAGTGAAATCTGCCAAATATTGTGGGTAAAAACAGATTTGTGCAATTGTAACTGCAACGCCAAAATAAATTGCAAGATTGCGGATTGTGCGGTTTTTATAAAACACTGCAATATGCAAACATACAAAACTTACCATTGAAAACCACCTTACAAT
>CAKVCF010000167.1 GCA_934725795.1 uncultured Clostridia bacterium
GATACTGAAACAATGAATTATGCTGACTTTGAAACAATTATTTTAAATGAAATCAAAACTCATGGCAATCAACAATAGATGTTAACAATTTACTAACCAACTGAATAAACCACTTACTCGATTTAATTTCTAAGCCTTAATTTTTAAGGGAAATAAAACAATCTTACATAAATTTGTTTAGATGTTATTAAAAATACAAAAATCACTGCAAATTGCGGTGGTTTTTTGTTTATTTATTTGGTGTAAAAATATGTTTTGTTTGTTATTTGTAAATTTAATTGACATTAATTGGTAATAATTTTAAAATAAAATTAAAGTGAGGTTTATATGAACTTCTTTAAAGCATTATGGTGCAGAACATATCAGGCAACTTTTAAAATGTTGTTGCCTGTTTTGCCTTATCGCGAACCACAAATTTTAAAAGATTATAACGAGTTGGTTTTTGAGTTTAAACGCACAGGTGTTGAACGCTGTTTGCTTGTTACAGATGCAGGGCTTAAAAAACTTGGACTTACCAACGATTTGGAATACACTTTAAAACAACACGGCATACAAGTGTTTGTTTATGACGGCACAGTGCCAAATCCAACAACTAAAAATGTGGCTGATGGCTTGGTTATGTATTTAATGAATAACTGCCAAGCATTAATAGGTTTTGGCGGTGGTTCACCTATGGATTGTGCAAAAGCAATCGGTGCAAGAGTGGCAAATCCTAAAAAATCACTTGCAAAAATGAAAGGTGTGCTTAAAGTTGGCAAAAAATTGCCACCACTTGTAGCAATTCCAACCACAGCAGGCACAGGCAGTGAAACAACACTGGCAGCAGTAATAACAGATGAAGAAACACGCCATAAATATGCAATAAATGATTTTCCGCTTATTCCAAAATACGCAATTTTAGATGCAAATTTAACAGTCGGCTTGCCTGGTAAAGTTACAAGCACAACTGGTATGGATGCTTTAACACATGCAGTGGAAGCATACATTGGCAGAAGCACAACTCGCCGTACAAGGGAGTGTAGCAAACAAGCGGTTAAATTGATTTTTGAAAATCTTGAAACAGCTTATAAAGACGGTAGCAATTTAGAAGCACGCCAAAATATGTTGCATGCAGCATATCTTGCAGGGCTGGCTTTCACAAAATCATATGTTGGTTATGTACATGCCATTGCACATTCATTAGGTGGCAAATATAACACACCGCATGGGCTTGCAAATGCTGTGATTTTGCCTTATATGTTAAAACGTTATGGTAAAACCATTTATAAGAAATTATATCAACTTGGTGTGTATGCTGGCTTGTTTGACAACAATATATCGTATCAAGAAGGTGCTGAATTGTTCATTAAAAAAATTGAAGAATTGAACAAACATATGGAAATTCCAACACACTTAAAAATTAAAGAAGCAGATATAGATGAACTTGCTGCAACTGCTGAAAAAGAGGGCAATCCACTTTATCCAGTGCCAAAACTTTTAACAAAAGAGCAACTTAAAGAGATTTATTTGCAAATTAAAGATTAAATTGAACAAATCGAAAAACGCGAAAATAATTAAAAATAAATGCAAAAACAATTTTAAAAACTTAAGTTAGAAACGCAAAATTAAAATGTAAAATCAATACGGTAAAGCATATTAAAAAATGCGAATTGAGTTTTAAATTGTAAGCAGAAAAAATGCTATTTAGCAGAAATTTGGGGGAAATATGTCAAAATCAATCACACTTTCAAACATAATCATGTTTATGCTTATTGCTGTTGGTGATGTTGTTTACATTTTAACAGACGCATTGCTTGCAAAGGCTGTTACAAGTGCTTTGTTTGTTAT
>CAKVCF010000168.1 GCA_934725795.1 uncultured Clostridia bacterium
GCATTGTAAATCTTACCTCTTATAATCAATATCTTAACGATAATTTGGCAATGGACAGCAAGATTAAAGAAGTTTTAACTCACTTAAAACTTGCAAGAAATGTGAATAATGGTGATCGCAGTTTTTATGCGGTGTGGACTGGCGATTGGGGTTTTGCTCATGATGTTGTGCTTTATGCTGCTGACCTTAGTGCAGGCAAAACAAACGCTTTGCAATATTTAAATAAGATTTTGTCTAACTGGAACACCGCTGGCACAAAAACACTTGAACAAGCAAAACAAACCAAAGTTGAAGATACAGAAAAGGCAGACTTTATTCACAACAATTACACAAAAGAACAAATTGCAAGCTTTATAACCAACCTTGACGAAGTGGAGGTATAGCATGAACAAACGCAAATTAATTGACGATGTTAAACAGCAATTTATGTTAAAACGTATTCAAGCACAAGAAAAGGCAGAAGATTTTGTGCTTGCCTTACGCCAAAACCCAGAGTTTGACGCATTATATTCTGCTTACACAAAAACAGAGTTGGAATACATAAAAAGCAAATATGAACAAGAAAATTTAACTTTAAAATACGACTTGCAAGAAATAAAAGGTAAAATAAATCAATACCTAAAAGCCAACAATATCAACCCAGCAGATATGCAACCAAAATATGACTGCCCTATCTGCAACGATACAGGTGTGGTTGGCGGACGTATTTGCAACTGCTTGCAACAAGCTTTAAACAAAAAACTTTCTTTGCAAGTTAGCAGCCAAAATCAATTTAAGTCTTTTGACCAATGCAACAAAAATTTGATGAATGAAAACGATATAAAAACTTGCGCCCTCTTAAAAACATGGTGTGAAAAATACCCAAGTGTAAGTAAAATAAATATTTGTTTGGTTGGCGGTGCTGGCACTGGTAAAACATTTTTATTAGAATGTGTGGCAAATGAAATGATTAAACGCAGTTATGTGGTATGCTATAAAACCGCATTTGAACTTAACGAACTTGCACGCCTTTATCATATAGGTAAAAACTTTGACTTTGCTGATTGCCTTTCAGCCGATATTTTGTTGATTGACGACCTTGGCACAGAACCAATTTTAAAAAATGTTACAAAGGAATATTTATATAACCTTATCAACACTCGCCAAGTAAATAATCTGCCAACCCTTATCACAACCAACCTTAGCCAAGAAAAGTTGTTAGACCGTTATGACGAACGTATTTATAGCCGTCTTGCAAACAAAGCACTCAGCCTGAACATACAACTCACAGGTAACGACAAACGCATTAATTAGTGTTTACTTAATATATAACACACAATATATGATTAAAACTGTAAAAACGCAAAATAAGTAAAATTGACCATTTAAAAATTAAACAATTATATTTTGTTCCGTTTCAACATTAAATCATACATTAAATCAAACAGCAAATCTAACAACATAACAAACGCAAATTTAATAAAAAAAGCAACAAAAAACCACCTAAAAATAGGTGGCTTTTTTATTATTTCTGTATAAACATTAGTGATATAAATTGATTTTTTAATAGTGAGATTTAATTATAATAACCAAACAATTTAATCATTTAAGCAAATCTAAAACTAAATCTTTTTTAAATATTTAACAATATCAAAAGCAATTTATTTTACTAGACTAAACTAAATCTTTTTCGTAGTTGATTTTGTAAAGTTGTTTTGTTGTGTCTGTTACCTTAATGCTATCTGCAATTTCAATATCAGCAATGGCAAGAATAGTGTTTCCAACTGCCAAAACAGGTATTTCATC
>CAKVCF010000169.1 GCA_934725795.1 uncultured Clostridia bacterium
GAAGATAGCAGGCTGGATTAGTTTATTTGCAAATCAATAGGGCGTGGAACTAAAATTGGCGTGCGATTTAATGCTTTTAACATAATACGTTTTGTTATGAACATAATTGCATATAAAACACGCCACACGTGAAAAAGTAAAATTCAATATAGTTTTGGAGATTTTGTTGTAGTATTTAGCATAAAGCGTTATGCGTGCAAATATAATATAGCCTAAAAAAATAAATTTAAAGTTGCAGAGAATTTGGTTTTCTGTAACTTTTTTTTGCTGGTGTGCGTACTATGTAGTATACAAAGGAAAATTAAGGCACATATGAAATTCTTTGTAAATACATAACAAAACACTTTTAGGAGGAACTATGTTCAACAAATTCTTTGGTGGCAACGATTGCGGTTGCAACGAAGGGATGAATCATGGCGGCTGCGGCGATTTCGCTTGGCTTATCATCCTTATCTTATTGCTTTGCAACTGTGGTTGCCGTATTGACCCTTGCTTGCTTATTATCATCTTGTTGTTACTTTGTGGCTGCGGATGTGGTAACAAAGGTCCACAAGGCTGCTAAGTTTAGCACTTCAATAAGTTGGTTTGCTTAAAGTTGCTTAAAAATAACCTTTTAGGTGGTAAATTCCTTCTAACAAGGGCGGTGCTTATGGCGTTGCCTTGTTTAATCCTTTCCATCTAGGCGGAAAAGTTGCAACAAAAGCATACTAACAAGTTAGTTTGCCAAATATTGGCGAAGATACAAAAGCAAAAAATTTTAAGTGGTTTAATGAAAAATTTAAAAGGGGAGAGGTTTGTTCTCTCCTTTTTTGTTGTGCCGTGTAAGTGTAGGCGTGTTTAATTTAATAATTTGATAGATAAAAGGTATTGACAAATCTAAGTGGTATGATATTATAAGTAAAGAAAAATAAAGTCCATTTTAGGAGGCGGTTGTGCAACAAGAAATTGGTGAAAAATATCGTTTAAAACGTATGTATTATAAAATTGATAAACTTACTGGCAAATTTGAGCCTTTATATATTAATGCAGCTTACAACATGGTTAAGAATGTTATGACAGGTGAAGAGTATAACGTTGGTGATTTGTTTGATTATGGCTGTAACGATATCTCATATGACTTAACACAAAAATTGTGCAACAACCATTCTGTGGTTATTGACCATGAGCAAGCATCCGTAAACTATTCAAAGTGTATGTTTGTTGTGTCGCGCGGTTCTAATGTCGGCTACTATAAATCAAAGAGATGGCCTATTGAAAAGGTTCTAACAAAAGCAGAAGTTGCAATGATGGTGGCGGATTTTGAAAATCAGTATACAAGAATTGCTTCTTCTTATAACAGTGAAATTTAACATTAAACTTTATCTTTGCATTTTTAGTGATTAAAAAAACAAACCAGTTTACTTCAAAATTGAAATGGTAAATTTTCAGCCAATTTCAATTTTGATTATATGCTGGTTTTTTTGTTGTGATTTAATCATAAAATTAAAAGATAATTTTAAATTTCATGTTTATATTGGCCTAAAAATGGCAATAATTTTATCTAAAAATTGTGCAAATTTTAATTAAAATCTATTGACATAACTTGTTTATTATGCTAAAATCGCTCAGTATGAATAAATCTCGCTAGGGTGGATTATGCCCATTTATACTTTGTATAAAGGTTTTGCGAGTGTACAACTGAATAAGGAGTTAATGGATGAATTCAAACACACTGAACATCAAAAAACTAAAACAAGGCAAGGCTGAACG
>CAKVCF010000170.1 GCA_934725795.1 uncultured Clostridia bacterium
TGGTTCACACATCATAACCATGCCCGCACCACCACCAAAAGGCATATCATCACATTTGTAGTGTGGTGGCAAAGCGTAATCACGAATATTTGTTATATTAATTTCAATTTTACCATCTTCAACTGCACGTTTTATTATACTTTCTTTTAGTGGTGCAAACATTTCAGAAAACAATGTTAAAATGTCTATTCTCATATTCTCACATCCTTAAAAGTTTGTTCATCAATTAAAAACGCGTCTAGTTCAGCATTGAAAGTAATAATATCATCGACAAAAGGAATTTGATAACTTACTGCCCCGCATTTTATAGTTAAAATTGCACTTGCACCATAGTCATCAAAATCAACCACTTCGCCTAACTTCTCACCTGTTTCAGTTAAAACTGGTTTATGCAAAAGGTCGCTTAAATAAAGTTTATCTTTATATTCTGCATAGTCGTTGCGGTCAATATAAACAGATTGATTTCTAAATTTTTCAGCCATGTCGCAATCTTTGATAATATCAATTGTTAAAGCACACGCATCATTGTTAAGGTTCGCCACAGATTTAATTTCTGCTGGTTGCGCTTGTTGCCCGATATAAATTTTTGTAAAGTGTGAAAAATTTGCATCAAGATATTTAACAACCTTAACCGCACCTTTAACGCCGTGTGGACGTACAATTTTACCAATTTCAAGTAAATTCATATTTCTATCTTCCTTTAAAGTATTCCAATTTTAATCTATAATGTTGCAGAAGTTTGAAAATCAAGCATCGTTATAAAGTGTTGTGTTAATTTATTTGTTGATTGCAACAAACTTTAAAAAACAAATGATTAAATTGAATAAATACTTGCGATTTACTATTCTAGTTTTAGAATAATTCGCTATACAAATTATAGCAAATATTCATTGTGTTTCAAACAAAAAATGCGAGTACAAACCCGCATTTTAACACTTAGTGTTAAGAATTTCATTAAGAAAATCTTTGGTTAAGCCTTTTTTTCGTCAAACTTGATAACAATGCGTGCGTGTTCGCCAGCAGTTGATTTAACAACAGTGCGAATTGCGTTTGCAATGCAACCACCGTGGCCAATAACAGAACCTAAATCCTTGCTATCAACCTTAACTTTGTAAACCTTGGTCTTGCCTTGGTTTTCTGCCGCAATTTCAACAGCATCAGGGTTAGACACAAGATTTTTAACAATGTATTCTAACATTTCTTGCATAGCCTACTCCTTATGCTTTCTTTTTCTTGTTATTAGTTTTTGGTGTGCTGTTACCTTTAACTTCTAACACGCCAACTTTTTGAAGTAAAGTTTTAGCAGTTTCAGTTGGTTCAGCACCATTTTTTAACCATTTTGAAGCGAGTTCGTTATTGATTTTGATTTCTGCTGGGTTAGCAAGTGGATTGTAAGTACCGATTTGTTCGATATATTTACCATCACGAGCAACACGTGAATCAGCAACAACAACACGATAGAAAGGTGATTTTTTGTCGCCCAAACGAGTTAATCTAATTTTAACTGACATTTTAGTTCTCCTTTTGTTAATTTACTTTGTTACCTGTAAAGTAATTTCACTTTACACTTTAACATACTTTTTAATATGTGTCAAGCAGTTTTCTAATATTTTTTAATTTAATTCAAGATTTGGTTTTTTTTCAAATTAGAACTGACCACCCATAAGTTTTTTCATCATAGCCATTTTGCCACCATATGCTTTTGGATTTTTCATCATCTTCATAAACCAAACTTAGGTTTGGTATAT
>CAKVCF010000171.1 GCA_934725795.1 uncultured Clostridia bacterium
GTCAACATCGGCACTAACGCATTATCAAAAGACAAAATTACCGTGACAGGTTCTGCTTACAAAATAGTAAAATCAGATTCTGCAAGACTAGAATTTGAAATCACAACGCGAAAAGCTAGCAAACAACAAGCGTACAAAACAGTACAAGCACAACTTCCAACAGTTATAGATTATTTAAAATCAAAAGGTTTAACTGATGTCGAAGTAAACGCATCTAGTGGTTATATTACTTACAAATACAGCGCAAACGGCAGTATGACAAACGATATTGCATACTACAATTTGTCACAACCTGTTGTTGTAAAATCAAACGATGTTAATAAAATTAAAGAAGTTTCATCTGACATCCAAAGCCTTCTTGACAAAGGTATTGATATAAATATTTTCAGCACTCAATATTTTTACTCTCAGTTGGGTGACTTGAAAGTTCAACTATTACAAGACGCAACAACTGATGCTAAAGACAGAGCTTCAGCTATGTTGAAGGCAACTCACAATCGCCCTGGAAAAATCGAAGCTGTTCAAATGGGCGTATTCCAAATAACTCCAGTTGATTCGACAAATGTTTCTGATATGGGTATTAACGATACCTCAACAATAGATAAAAAAGTTACAGCAGTCGCAAATGTTGTATTCCGTATAAAATAAACGATAGGAGCAGACATGAAAAAGTTTATTATAACATTATTTTTGTGCATATTTACAACGCCTGTTTTTGCTTATGCACCACCAATCGCACCAGTCATAAACGTTCACGATATGCAAATGATTAAAGAACAAAAATTCAGACGTGAAGAAATTAACGACTACAATGACGTTAAGCAAGAAAAAGCTCGATTTGAAAAACGTAATAAAACAAATGAACCAGTTGTTCAAAACAACAACCCAAAACATGAATCTGAATTGATTGATGAAAATGGCGAAATAAAAATCAAATATAAGAATTAATTACTCATGCCAGCTCTATAGCCACACCAGCCATACACAGCTGGCAGAACTTTTTCTATCGGCAACTTGTCCGTTAACGGAACTTTTGATACAACCAGAACCCCAACTGCATCATCAATATTCGCAACAGCATCTTTTATCGTAAGTTTTCTATCTGGGACTTTGTCATAAGGGTCATTTATTCTGTTTGCAAGCTCTGAAGCCAGAAACATTCCGCCAACAAGACCTGCGAAAGCCCCTATTATTTTAACAGGTACATTATTTAATTTTTCGCACTTTTTTATCATTGAATAAATTCCAGCAACCATCATAGTTGGAATAGTTGCATTAAAGAATTGAAACACACCTTCATTAATTTTTTGCTTTCTGTGCTCTTTTTTACCTGCCAATATTCCAGTAGCAAGACCACCCAAAATAGCTCCAGCACTTAACAAAACCATACTCATTGTATTATATTTTATATTAAAAATATTAGTTTTTTGTTTCTTTGCCAGCGCAACCAACGGAACTGCAGTACCAACCATACTACCAAGTGCGACTTTATATTTTAAATTTGAGTCATTCTTTTGTTTTTGGTGATTTCTGTATGTACTTATATCAAATTCGATTTTTCCAGTATTAATCGGTGCTATCATGGTTCATCCCTACTACATTTTTCCTGTTCATTAAAAACATCAAAAAATTTAATTTTGCTACTAAATTTTTGCTTCGGTTTTAAAATTGCTCAAACAAGTTGCAAGCTGATCAGGGCAACTCGTTGATTTATCTGCACATTTTATACCAGAAAATT
>CAKVCF010000172.1 GCA_934725795.1 uncultured Clostridia bacterium
CACAAGAACAACAATACAAAACATTAAAAAAATATGAAGAAGAATTAAATCAAATTCATGGTTGCATTGGCATTCAACTTGTTGATGACGAAGCTGAAATTCTTGTTGAAAGATTAAACACTATTAAATCAAACATAATAGATTTGAAGATGCAAAGTGATTTTGACCAAAAATACAACAAAAAATGTAAAAAATTAACTGACACCGCACAAAATTTGTTGGCTTACTACTCTGTTTTTGTTAATAAAGATAAGTTTGCTGATTTAAGTGAACAAAATGAAGAATCAGTTGATGAGTTGGAAAATTACAGTTTATAAAATAAAAAAACAATTTTTAAGTTTAGCACTACAAGCAAACCATTTGCAATAGAACCTTTTTACGCTAAACAAACATTTAAATAAAATAATAAATAGACCAATATGTTTTGCCTAAGTTCATAAATATGGTCTGTTGTTAAAGCATCAAAAAAGGCTTTCAAATTTGAAGGCCCTTTTTTATATTTAAATTATTAGAATCGCAATCTGTTTTTAGTTAAAACAAACTATTTTGTTAATTCAGCTGTTTCAAAAGCAATCATAAATTCTTCATCGGTAGGCACACGATAAACTTTAACTTTGCTTGTTGGACGTGAAAGCTCAACAATTTCGTCAAATGGTTTATTGAGTTTTACATTTTTCTCTTCGTCCAATTCTAAACCAAGATATTCCATATCTTTACAAACTGCTGAACGCACTAATTCGTCATGTTCACCAATACCTGCGGTAAAGATGATTGCATCAACGCCATTCATTGCAGCTGCATATGCGCCAATGTATTTTTTGATTGAATAGCACAATGTGTCAAATGCCAATTTAACTTTTGGTTCGTTGATATGTTCCTCGATATCACGCATATCGCTATAACCACAAAGACCAAACAAACCGCTTTTCTTGTTGAATGTTGTGATAACTTCTTCAGCTGTTTGACCAGTTGCTTTCATAACGCCAGTAACTACACTAGCATCAATATCTCCTGTACGTGTGCCCATAACTACACCAGCCAATGGGGTGTATCCCATAGAAGTGTCAATACACTTGCCATCTTTGATTGCACAAATACTGCTACCAGAGCCAAGGTGGCAAGAGATAACTTTTTTACCTTTAAGGTCGCCTAAAATTTCAGCTGCCTTTCTTGCAATATATTTGTGGCTTGTGCCATGTGCACCATAGCGGCGGATTGAATATTTTTCATAATACTCATATGGTAAAGCGTACATATATGCTTTTTCAGGCATTGTCATATGGAATGCTGTGTCAAACACTGCAACATTTTTAACGCCTGGCATTAAATCCATACATGCTTGCAAACCAGTTAAAGCACCAGGGTTGTGCAAAGGTGCAAATTGTACACATGTTTTCATATCTGCAAAAATTTCAGGTGTTACAACGATAGATTTGCAGTATTTTTCACCCATGTTAACCACACGGTGGCCAATTGCTTTGATTTCACTTAAACTTGCAATAACACCATATTCCTTGCTTATTAAAGTGTCAAAGAACAATTGGAATGCTTGTTTATGTGTTGGCATAGCACTGTCAATTCTAACCTTTTGGCCATTCCATTTATAAGTCATGAATGCACCATCAAGGCCAATACGTTCACAATAGGCGTTGGCAAAAACCTTGCCATTTTCAGTTTCCATAAGTTGGGCTTTTAAACTGCTGCTACCAGCATTAACT
>CAKVCF010000173.1 GCA_934725795.1 uncultured Clostridia bacterium
GATATATAATTAGCTTACTTTTTAGGTAAAATAACAGTTTTACCGCCCATATACATTTGTAAGCATTTTGGAATTGTGATTGAACCATCTTCATTATAGTTATTTTCAACCAAAGCAATTAAGCCACGTGGACTTGCAACAACTGTATTATTAAGTGTATGCACTAGGTATGTGCCCTTCTCCCCTTTTGTGCGAATGTTAAGCCTTCTAGCTTGAGCATCACCTAAAGTTGAGCAAGAACCAACTTCAAAGTATTTTTGTTGACGTGGACTCCAAGCTTCAATATCGCAAGATTTAACCTTTAAATCAGCCAAATCACCTGTGCAGCAATCAAGTTGACGGACTGGAATGTTCATATTATTGAAGATTTCAACTGAATAACGCCACATCTTGTTGTACCATTCCATGCTATCTTCTGGTTTGCAAAGCACAATCATTTCTTGTTTTTCAAATTGGTGAACCCTATATACACCACGTTCTTCAAGACCATGAGCACCAATTTCTTTACGGAAACAAGGGCTATATGATGTCATAGTAATAGGCAAATCTTGTTCTTTAACAATTTGGTCTTTAAAGCGGCCAATCATACTATGTTCGCTTGTGCCTATAAGGTATAAATCTTCATTTTCAATTTTATACATCATAGCATCCATTTCAGCAAAACTCATAACGCCGTTAACGACATCACTCCTTATCATGAAAGGTGGAATTGCGTAAGTAAAGCCCTTTTCTATCATATAATCACGACCGTATGCAATCATTGCTTCGTGTAAGCGTGCGATATCGCCAAGTAAATAATAGAAACCATTACCTGATGTTCTGCCAGCACTTTCCTTGTCTAAACCGCCAACACGTTCAAAAATATCGGCGTTATATGGAATTTCATAATTTGGCACTTTAGGTTCGCCAAAACGTGCAACTTCAACATTTTCGCTATCGTCTTTGCCAACTGGAACTGATGCATCAACGATATTAGGAATTGACATCATATTTTGCTTAATTTTCTCATTATATTCATTAACTTTTTGTTCAATTTCAGCAATTCGTTCATTGTTTTTTACAACAACAGCTTTAATTTCATTTGCTTCATCAACGCGTTTTTCGCGCATCAAAAGACCAATTTGTTGAGATAAACTATTGCGTTTTGCGCGCAAATCATCGCCTTCTTGTTTTAAAAGGCGCACGTCTTTGTCCCATTCTAAAACTTCATCTACCAAGTGCAATTTTGGGTCTTGGAACTTCTTTTTGATGTTTTCTTTAACTAATTCTGGTGTGTTTCTTATTATGTTAATATCAATCATAATTTCTCCTTAATCTATATTTATGGTGATTATACCTTTATATACACTTTATATTGTGTTGAATATAAAAAATACCACCACTAAAACCTAGAGGTGATATCTAACCACTGTGCCACTCTATTTGAGCAAAAGCCCCACTCATTTGTGCATATTGTGCCTTGCACAAGACCCCGCATTACCAGGTGTCTTAAGGGGTAGACATGTATATCTTTCATGATTCGCTCTCACCTACCGCGAAACTCTCTCCCACTTCCAATATACACTAGTCCCTTTCAAACGACATATTAAACTATTTTAATTATAAACTTAATAATACTTGATGTCAAACGATTTTTGAAATTTTTAAAAACTTAAATTTTAGTCAAATGTTGTCAATACAAAACTCTTTAATTACCACACA
>CAKVCF010000174.1 GCA_934725795.1 uncultured Clostridia bacterium
GCACTGACGTGGTTAAAAATGTGGCAGATATGGTGGTAACTGATGATAACTTTGCTTCAATTGTTGTGGCAGTTGAAGAAGGCAGAAAAGTTTATAGTAACATTCAAAAAGCATTACAATTTTTAATTTCAACCAATTGCGTTGAAGTGTTTGGAATGTTGTTTGCGCTTATGCTTTTTCCACAATTCACATTCTTGTTGCCGGCACAGATGCTGTTTATAAACTTGGTTACTGATAGTTTGCCCGCTTTTGCTTTAGGTATGGAAAATGTAGAGCCAGAAGTTATGCTTTCTCCACCAAGAGATAAGCGTGCAGGATTGTTTGGTGGCAAGGTTGGTGTAGCGATAGTCTATCAATCAATATTACAAACAGCAATAGTTTTGTTAGTGTTTGTGATTGGCGTGTTCTGTTACACACCAGATGTGGCAAGCACAATGGTGTTCTTTACCATAATCTTTATGCAAACTTTGCACAGCATAAATTGCAAAACAAACAATAACTTGCGCCACAAAAATTTGTTTGATAATAAAGTGTTCAATTTCTGTTTTGTTCTTACAATGTTAATAAATTTGTCTGTGGCATGCCTGCCTTTTGTGTATAAGTTGTTTGGTTTAGAATTTTTGAATTTTTCTCAATGGTTGGTTGTTGCTATTGCATCAATTATCATCATTCCAGCTTGCGAATTGATTAAAACAATTTTGTCTTTAAAAGCAGAGAAAAGGCAAACACAAAAATATATCAAACAGCAGCGTAAACAAAAAGCTAATTCACATTAACAATAAATTAAATTAGTTAAAAAAACTGTTATTAAATGGCAATAAATTAATTTAATAAAAAAGAAATCTTACGGAATAAGAAAAAATGTTAGAGAATTTGTATATTAAAAAATTAATAAAAATTTAAAAAAAATAATAAAAAACACGCAAAAATATAAATAATTTGTAAAAAATAACAAAAAATTAATATTTTTAATATTTTTTAATAATTAAATCAATTTTATATTTAAATAAAATCCTTCTAAATTTTATAAGTGAATAAAAATTTTATTTTAGAGAAAAATATGTTTAGGAGGACGTATGAGTGTTTTTAATAAAAAAGTGCTTTCAATCATTGTGTACTACACATTGGTAACTTTGGCAATTGGCGCTGGTGCATTTTTTGTGTTTGCTGTGATGATTAACGGTTTACCGCTCTGGGCTAAAATTATTTATTATGTTTGGGTTGGTTTACTTGTTGGTGCAGTTATATTTGATATTATTTGCACATGCACACACCAAGCAAAAACCATTTCTGGCTTTATCATTTATGTGCTTAGCGTAATGGCAGTTGCAATGACAATCTTGTTGTATTTGCTTAATGCAACAACTGCAGGCATCAATCCAGACTTTATGCAAACATATATGTCAACATCAATTTTGTCGCTTATCACAACTGGCTATATGATTGCAACATGGTGCGTTGGTGAATCTGTTGTTGAACATGCAACAGCAAACAAAGAGATTGCAGACAAAGCCTAACTAAATTTAATTTTAAATTGAGTTTGGCAAAATAAAGTTGCTGTTTTAAAGCACAAAAAAAGGCAAGCAAAGTTGCCTTTTTTTTGTTTTATTTTGTTCAGTTGCTGTAATTATATTTAATTATAAAGTCCAACCACCGTCAACGCGTATGATTTGACCAGTAATGAAT
>CAKVCF010000175.1 GCA_934725795.1 uncultured Clostridia bacterium
AAGTTTTAGCAACTTGTGTTTTTTTTTAATAACTTTGTTTAGGTAAATATAATTTTTAAAAAGCCTATTGAAAAGTTTGTTCATGTGTTGTATAATTAAAACATAGGAGAAATTATGCAATTTACTTACAATCAATGGAAATGTATAAATTATATTGAAGAATTACGCCGTCAAAGAGAAGTTTATTCACACCGCCCTGACCTTGCTTTCAAAAAAGAGATAATGAAACAAATTGATGAAAAAGGTAAAGAGTTTGACCAAAAAATGAAATTGTCAAACGAATTTCAAGAAGATGATTTAATTGACCAATATCAACATGATGTGAGTGCACTTTTAATTAATTACTACAATGAATTGTCCACAATGTTTCAAAATATTTACACAATCTTTGAAAATCAAGTGGCACTCGAATCTCATTTTGATTTAAACAACTATCCAAAAATTAAAGAATTTAAAGAAGTTGTTAACGTATTAAAACATAACAATGGCAGAGCTTATAATTACTTGAAAAGTATAAATTCTAAATACGTTTTACATACAAATGAATTTGCCAACATTATTCCAGGAATGACATCTAAAATAATCATGAATATTGAATATAATGATATTGAAGAGTTTTGTGATGAAGTTGAAAAGGCGTGGATGGATAGATATAGTGAGTATTCAGCAGAAAACACATCAAAAGACGATTCACTGAATGTTTAAAACCAACTTAAAGTCAGGTATATAACACCTGGCTTTTTTGTTTGCATTTATTTAAAAATTTAGTTTTTAACTTATAAAAAATATACAATTTTTTAATTAAGAAACAAAGATAGGTGTCAATTAAATTTTAAAAATTAATATCGTTAATTTTTCAATTTTATATTTGCTTTTAATCACTGCGAAAACAGAATTATTTGTTTAGATTTATCTTTCTTTCATTTAATAATTTTTGTTATCACAACACAACAAAATAATAAAATCAAACTTAAAATAATAACAATATATCAACAAAAAAGTTATCCACATTTTTTATTATTTTGGTGGATAACTTTTTCTTTTAGTTTACTTAAAATTCAGGCTTTTTCAACTGTTTTTTTTATCTTATTTTCAGTTAAACAAATCTCTGTTAAATTAAAATAACAAAAATTTTAAAAATATAGAGTTGTGAAAATATAAGCAAAATTCACACTGAAAAACCTAAATTAAACCATACACCTTAAATGACTTATCTTGATTTAACTGGCAAGATAAGGAAAGTGAAATCATCACCTTCACAAGGTGTGATAATGCAAGGTTGAATTGCACTGTTAAGTTTAATTTTAACATATGGATTATCAATAACACGCAAACAATCACTGAAATATTTTGAGTTGAAAGATATGTTAAGGTCATTACCCTTCACACCAACTGTGATATTTTCTTTTGTGTTACCAATTTCGCTGTTTGAAGTAAGCATCAAATTCTTTTCTTTGATGTCAAACTTAACAAGATTGTTTTTATCAATTCTGCTTAAAACGCTGGCGCGGTCAATAGCGTCTTCAAGTTGTGATTTATTAATAGTAACAACTGTGCCAAAATCTTTTGGAACAATTTGTTTGTAATTGATAAATTGACCATCAATCAAGTGGTTGATGATGATAGTAT
>CAKVCF010000176.1 GCA_934725795.1 uncultured Clostridia bacterium
AAAATCAAGCAAAAAAGGTAACAACTTAAAAGTTATGTTCTTAGGTGGTATTGGTGAAATCGGTAAGAATATGACCGTGCTTGAATATGGTAAAGACATTATTGTTATCGACTGCGGTGTTATGTTCCCTTCAACTGATATGTTAGGTATTGACCTTGTTGTGCCAGATATCACATATTTGGTGGAAAATAAAGATAAAATCCGTGGTTTTGTTATCACTCACGGGCATGAAGACCATATCGGTAGTGTGCCTTATGTTGTTAACGAAATAAAAGCGCCTATTTATGCAAGCAAAATGACTTGTGGCCTTATCAAGAAGAAAATGGACGAACATAAAAAAGTGGAATACAAAACCATTGCTGTTAAACC
This sequence comes from uncultured Clostridia bacterium, assembly GCA_934725795.1. Taxonomy (GTDB): domain Bacteria; phylum Bacillota; class Clostridia; order Christensenellales; family UBA1242; genus Onthoplasma. The sequence goes on from CAKVCF010000176.1 coordinate 370, forward strand.
AAAACAAAAAATCACACTTGGTTGCTTTGAAATTGAATTTATTCATGTTAACCATGCAATCCCTGGTGCGTTTGCTTTGGCAATCAAAACTCCTGTTGGTATGGTAGTTCACACTGGCGACTATAAAATTGACTTAACACCAATTTATGACGAACCTTTTGACTTCTATTCATTTGCAGAACTTGGCAAAAAAGGTGTGCTTTTGTATATGAGCGATAGCACAAACGCTGAACGTCCTGGTATGTCGCTTAGTGAGCGTGTTGTTGGCCAAACTTTGGATAAATTGTTCAATGAAAATAAAGACCGCCGCATTATTGTTGCAGGCTTTGCTTCAAATGTAGACCGTGTGCAAGAAGTTATTCACTTGGCTGAAACACACAACCGTAAAGTTGTGCTTGTTGGGCGCAGTATGGTTAATGTTACGGACGTTGCAACACAAATCGGTGAAATGCAATTAAACCGTCAAAATTTGATTGAAGTAGATAAAATCAAAAACTATAAAGATAGTGAAATTCTTATTCTTTCAACTGGCAGCCAAGGCGAACCAAACAGTGCTTTGCCACGCATGGCTTCTGGCGAATTTAAAGGCATTGAAATTGGTGAAAATGATACCGTTATCTTCTCATCAAGCCCAATCCCTGGCAACGAAAAATCGATCAGCAATGTTATTAACCGCCTTATTATGCTTGGCGCAAAAGTTATTTATAACGAATTGGAACAAGTGCACGCATCTGGCCACGCTTGTAAAGAAGAAATGAAGATAATGTTAAACCTTATCAAACCAAAATACTTTATTCCTGTTCACGGCGAACAAAAACACTTGCTTGCTCAACGTGAAACAGCATTATCAGTTGGTATGGATAGACATAATATTATTCTTCCTATGCTTGGCATGAAAGTGGAAGTTAACAAAAACTTCTTCCAAGCAACCGACACTGTGCCTTTCGGCAGCAGATTGATTGACGGTGCTGGCATTGGTGAGTTGGAAAGCAACGTGCTTAAAGAACGTAAACAATTAAGCGAAGATGGTTTGTGTATTGTTATCTTAAATGTAAATGCAAAACAAGGCAGATTGAACAGCAGACCTGAAATTGTATCACGTGGTTTCACATATATGGGCGAAGCACAAACATGGCTTGAAGATGCAAAATCAACAATTGAATCAAGCATTGATGAAGCTGCGGTTCGTTCACGCGATTATTTAACAGTTAAGCAAAGTTTACGC
>CAKVCF010000177.1 GCA_934725795.1 uncultured Clostridia bacterium
GTTTAAAGCCATCTCTAAATAAATGGCTGGACATTTATGTGTAACAATAAGCACACTTTTTTAACTGTATGTTTTTAATTTCTTTGCAAAGTTTTTTAAGCGATTATAGCACTCAATATATGTTTCCATTCCAACTGATTTTGACCTAGCTTTTTTTAATTTTAAATCTTCAGCCGAATATTCGTTTATGTGTCTACCAGTAAAAACGCCTTGGTCTATTTCCGTTAAATCTTTATCTTTAATAATTTCAACGTTGTGATACTTGTTCATTATATTTGCTGTTTGCATTGTTCGCATAAGTGGTGAAGAAATTATAACATCAAATTGAGTATTTTTATTTTGCAAAGCTGCTTGTTGTGTTTCTGCTTTGCCTTCTTTGCTCAACCTGTTTTGTGCTCTACCCTGAGTTATATTTTTCTCATTCCAAACCGTCTTGCCATGGCGCATTATATATATTTTCATTTTTTACCTCAAAATTTATATTCTATTTTTAATCAAACTATCTAAACTTTAAGATAAAATTATATTGATTTTGCAGCAACTTCTTGTTTCAAAACGCTATATGCCTCTAACATTTCTTTCGCAATAACAATAAAAGCCTCATTAGTTCCATTGTTGACAGCATCAATTAATGTGCTTTCAAATTCATTTTTATGCACGCGCAAAACTTTTAAATCATGTTCGCGTTCATCATCTGTCAAATTTATGCCATTAATATTTGGATTTTTTGAAGTTTCAACCATATAATAAACAATTCTGTTAAGCCTATTTTTGCCAGTGCGTTCATTAATTCTATACTTTTCAGTTTGATAAAACTTTGTTATTTTATCGGTTTTATCAAGCACTATACCTGTTTCTTCTTCAACCTCACGCAATAATGCCAAATCGAAATCTTCACCATTTTCAACGTGTCCACCTGGCAACATATAGCCCCAATCAATTTTATCAAGGAAAATATATTCACCATTAAAAATAAATGCCTTAACACGTGTTACGGTTTCTTCAATTTTATTTGCGTTAATATGGTTAGGATTAATTATTTTTGTTTGCATGTATTCTCCTTTTAACTAAATTTTTATTTAATGTTTTATATTAGTTTGTTTAAATTTTAGTTTATTTTTTATAAATTAAGTGTTTTATTTTTTTAATAAATCAGGGCGATTTTGTTTTGTTATTTCTAACGCCTGATTATGCCTAAATTCAGCAATCTTTTTATGGTTGCCACTAAGCAAAACTTCTGGCACTTTAAGTCCATTAAAATCCGCTGGACGTGTATATTGATTATATTCAAGCAATGTTAAGGTTTCTGTGTTTTTTACCTTTTTGCCGCGTTTATCTTTGGTGATTGTTTCATGTTCAGTTTGGCTGAAACTTTCTTCAACTGTGCTATCAGCGCTGATAACCCCTGGCAACAAACGTATGATTGCATCTGCAACAACCATTGCTGGCAATTCGCCACCAGTAAGCACAAAATCACCAATTGAAAGTTCTTGAATATTAAAGTAATCTAACACGCGTTGGTCAATGCCTTCATAATGGCCACATATTAATAT
>CAKVCF010000178.1 GCA_934725795.1 uncultured Clostridia bacterium
TATCCTTGCATTGATATCGCACACTTACACGCCCGTGAAGTTGGCAGTTTAACTGATAAACAAGCAATACGCACAAGACTGGAAAAAATCAAGGCGGAAATACCAGATAAATTTGCCAAAATCCATTTCCATGCTTACACAATCCAATATAACGATAAAGGTGAAATGCATCATTTAGTGCATGGTCAAAATATGGCAGACGGCAGTGTTGGTAAACCAGATTTGAAAGAATTTGTTGAAGTGCTGCACGAAATGAATATCACCCCTTGGGTTATCAGCGAAGCAAGTGAAAGCCAAGAAATAGGTGCAAAATATATGCGCGATTTATATTTTATTGATAACAAATAGTTTTGGCAATTGTAAACATTATTTATTTAACTAAAAATTTTTAGGTTGTTTGTATATTCAGTCAGTTATTTATAAATAAATTGAAATAAGCAGAAAAATAGCCTAAATTAAGATAGATAAATGCACAAAATCAAGATATAAAACAATAAAACGCACAATGCAAAAGATAGAATTTGAAGTTAAAACCGATAAAAAGTTGGTTAAGGCAATCATTGATGAATTGCCTTTTCTTTCACGTTTTGATGTTGCAAAAATCTTGGCAAACAAAGATGTTAAAGTTAACAATGCGCGTGTGAAAGAAGATATCGAATTGCATACTGGCGATAAATTGGTTGTTTTTTATACGGAAAAGGAACAAAAAGATTGGTATGCCTTAGTTTATGCTGATGATAATATAGTTGTTGTAAACAAACGTGCAGGCATTGAAGTTGTTAGTGGAACTGAACGCGACCTTGTGGCAGTTTTAAAGCAAAATTATGACACTGTTTTGCCAGTTCATCGCATAGACCGTAACACCGAAGGTCTTGTGATTTTTGCGCGCAACAAACAAGCAGAACGTGCACTTTTATCAGCGTTTAAAACACGTAAGGGCATTGTAAAAAAATATGCTTTGTTGGTTCATGGAAGGGTAGATATAACAAAAATCAAACGCACAGTTTACCTTAAAAAAGTTGATGCATTAAGTAAGGTTTGGATAAGCGAACTTAAAACAACAGGGTATGAGCCAATTGTAACGGAATTTGATATTGTTGAATATCGTGGTGAAAACACACTTATGACTGCTAACCTTATAACTGGCAAAACGCACCAAATTCGCGCTCATATCGCGTATTATGGCTATCCAATAGTAGGTGATAACAAATATGGCAAAGATAATGAAAAACAACTGCATCTAACTGCAAATTATATGGCTTTTAAATTTGATAAAGGTTCTTCACTTGCTTATTTAAATAGCAAAACTTTTGAGATTATTCCTTCATGGCTTTAAATTTTAATGTGAAAAAACTATCAAAAAATTGTGAAAAAACAATTTAATAAAAAAATAAAAAAATTGTGAAAAACTTTAACAAAACCATTGACTTTAATTTTATAATATTGTATTATGAATAAGTAAACGTCGGGGTGTAGCGCAGTTGGTAGCGCACGTGATTTGGGATCATGGGGCCGGGGGTTCGAGTCCCTTCACCCCGAC
>CAKVCF010000179.1 GCA_934725795.1 uncultured Clostridia bacterium
GTATTATCATCAACAAGAATCCAACAACAAAAGCGACTGTTGCCATGTTTGTATGTTCACCCGACTGCGAAGCAGGAACTAAATCTTTAACCACAACAAAGATTGTTGCACCACTTGCAAATGCCAAAATATAAGGCAAAACTCTTGATAACATTTCAGTCAAAAAGAAGGCAATCAATGCACTTACCAATTCCAAAACTGCTGAAAGCACACCAAGCCAAAATGATTTTGCTTTGCTGTGTCCATCAATAAAAACTGGTAGACTAACCATTGCTCCGTCTGGAATATTTTGTACTGCTATTCCAATTGCAAGTGTCAATGAACCAGCCAGCGATATCATAGTATGCCCATAATACGCACCTGCAATTGCAACACCAACAGCCATCCCTTCAGGAATGTTGTGAATAGTTATTGCAAGCATCATTCTGCCAATTTTTTTACCATTAAAAACTGAATTTTTGTTTGGTTTTTGTATGCGCGCTGAAACCACATCAACAATCAGCAAAAATATCACACCAACAACAAACCCTATTATAGCTGGCAGCCAACTTACAGCTTGCATTGTGGTGTTTTGTTCTAGCGCCGGCAAAAGCAACGACCATACAGCAGCAGCCATCATCATGCCAGCAGCAAAACCTAACAAAAGTTGTTCAAATTTTTGACTTAAATTTTTACGAATAACAAACACAACTGCAGAGCCAATCACCGTGCCAAGAAAAGGCAAAAAAAAGCCCAAAAACAGTTGAAACATAACTCTCCTTTATTCGATGCAATTTGCACCTTATTTCAAGTTATGCAGTTTTGAGCTTAAATGTAAATGTTTTAGTTTGTTTTATGCCAAGTTTAACAAAACATAAAATCAAATTTCATAATTACAATAAATTTTTCACAACACTATATTTTGACTCCACTCAGCAATACAGTGATAAAATAATATTATTGTTTATTTAATGGTCTTCCACAATAAGGGCAGAAAGTTTTTTCACCTGAAACAATTTCAACAGGTGCACCGCAACCTTTACACACAATAGTTTCAGTGTTGCGTGCTTGACGAAGAGCCTCATTTTTGCTAATGCTTTTTTCAGTTTGTTTTACAACATATTTATTGTCAACAATTTCATAGCCAGACAGATATCTTTTATTTATAAGTTCACAAATTTTATTAACCATTTGTTCTTCATTTGTGTTATTGATTTTAGCAAGGTAACTTATCTCTTGCAAATTATCTAATTTGATTTGTTCACAAATCTTTTGCATTGATTTTAAATTTGCATAGTGTAGCCATAAAATAGGCATCCCATAAAAGCCAAGCACGGTTAAAACAATACCAAGAGTCAACAATAATGGTTGACGTGCAAACATGATAATAAGCACAATTCCACAAGGAAAGCCAACTGAAAGCAATAAAGCAAACACAAAAGTAAAAACAATTTTTCTTTTTAACATATTTTAATCCTTTTTTTCATTTAACTGATAGCCATAACTACATATTGTGTATTTCATAATCACTCACTACCGTTTATCTACCACATTATAGCC
>CAKVCF010000180.1 GCA_934725795.1 uncultured Clostridia bacterium
TCAATACGTTTATCTTTAACCAAATTGGCAATTTGTTGAATTAATCTTGCTTTGTTAACTTGATAAGGAATTGCTGTTACAACAATGCGCCAACGTTTGCCACTATCGTAACTTTCAATATCAGCTTTTGCACGCATAACAACGCCACCACGACCAGTGCGGTAGGCTTCCTTAATTGCATTGTTTGCCAAAATTTCGCCACCAGTTGGAAAATCTGGTGCTGGAATAATCTCGCACAATTCGTCAATAGTGATGCTTGGATTATCAATCATTGCAATAACTGCATCAATAACTTCATTAAGGTTGTGTGGTGGAATATTTGTTGCCATACCAACTGCAATACCATCACTACCATTAACCAACAAGTTTGGAAAACGGCTTGGCAAAACCCTAGGTTGTAAGGCTGTGCCATCAAAGTTAGGGTAAAAATCAACGGTTTCTTTATCAATATCACGCAAAAGTTCACTTGCAACTTTGCTTAAACGTGCTTCGGTGTAACGATACGCAGCCGCCCCATCACCGTCCACAGAACCAAAGTTTCCGTGGCCATCAATAAGTGGTTCATTAATTGTGAAATCTTGTGCTAAACGAACAAGTGCATCATAAACTGAACTGTCGCCGTGTGGATGATATTTACCAAGCACATCACCAACGATTTTGGCACATTTACGGAAAGGTTTATCACATGTTAAACCAATCTCGTTCATTGAATACAAAATACGGCGGTGAACAGGTTTTAAACCATCACGTACATCAGGAATTGCACGTGAAACATTAACCGCCATTGCATATGCAATGAACGATTCTTTCATTTCATGTTCCACGTCAATATCAATGTATTTTGTGTTGTCAATCTTTTCAAATTTTTCAGACATATTCTTTTCCTTTTTGCTTACTAAATATCCAAATCTTTAACCAATGTTGCATGTTGTTCAATAAAGTCGCGTCTGCCGTCAACACGGTCGCCCATAAGAAGGTCAAATACTTCGTTACAAGCAACTTCATCACTCATAACAACTTTTTTAAGTGTACGAGTTTGAGGGTTCATTGTTGTGTCCCAAAGTTGGTCTGTGTCCATTTCACCAAGACCTTTGTAACGTTGAACTTCATAGCCCTTATCACCATTTGCCAAAGCTGCTTCTTTTTCTTCTTCACTAAAATAATAGTTGACTTGTTTGCCATGTTGCACTCTGTAAAGTGGTGGTTGAGCAACATAAATGTGCCCTTCTTCAACCAACGGACGCATATATCTAAAGAAGAAAGTTAACATCAAAATTTCAATATGGCTACCGTCCACATCGGCATCGGTCATAATGATAATTTTATCGTAACGCAACTTTTTAGGATCGCAATTTTCATAAATACCACAACCAAAAGCGGTTATCATTGATTTGATTTCTTCATTTTCAAGCGCACGGGTCAATCTGGTTTTTTCAACGTTCAAAATTTTACCACGCAATGGCAAAATCGCTTGATAGTGCCTATCACGGCAGTTCTTTGCTGTACCGCCCGCTGAATCACCTTCGAC